>NZ_JAAGOG010000041.1:0-47058 GCF_010747425.1 Nostoc sp. UIC 10630 | reverse complement strand
TTAATTGAATATTATGTTGTTTCGGTAAATAGGATGATTTCACTAGAGTATTTAGATGAGGTAATTAGGATAATCGAAACTCAAGGAATAAATCTTATATTTCCTGCTTCCGAAGAAGGCTTTAAGTTTGTTTCACAATATAGATATGAATTGTCAAAATTTTGTAGAATAGTGGCATTACCAAGTGAAGAAAATTTAGATGCAGCATTTGACAAATGGAAGTTGTACCTTTTATTACAAAAGCATAATATCCCAACACCTGAAACAGTTTTGCTTAAAGAGATTGAGAATATTAGCCAATTTAATTATCCTGTAATACTCAAACCAGTTGATGGAAGTGGTGGAAAAAATATACAAAAATTTGATTCTTTAGAAGAAGAGAATTTTCAGGCTATTTGTAACTATCCCAACGATGCATATATTGTTCAAAAATATGTACCTGGTCATGACATAGGTTGTAGTGTTCTTTGTCAGGATGGGCAAGTTCTTGCTTACACAATACAACAGCAATTAGGATTAACAGAAGGATTTACTCCCAAAATTGACAAATTGAAATTTGTTCATGATTCTGCTGTTATTGATATAGTCACAAAAACTATGAATGTACTTAAATGGAGCGGTGTTGCTAATTTAGATTTAAGATATAATTCTCAGACAGGACAAATTAATGTTATTGAAATCAATCCACGGTTTTGGCAATCTCTAATGGGTTCTCTCTCAGTTGGTGTAAACTTTCCGTATATTTTATATTTACTATCAAATAACATCAGTTTTGAGAGAATTTCCTATGAAGAAAAATATTATGCTAAATTCCATAGGTTTATTCAAGATGCTTTTAACGGCTCTTTAGAATATAGTTTATCTGATACAAACGTTAAATATTTTTTATCAGATCCAAGTAGTATATTCCATTTTTTATGTAATAAGCTGATAAAACAGAAGTTACTTCAAAATGTGAAAAGTATATTTTATCTGCAATTTCAGAAATTACAAAATGTTAAATAACAAGTAAGTGTAAAAGTTTTTAAGATCATCAGGAATACTTTGAATAATTTCTCATGAAAAAATCTGAATTGTTGCAGACTTATCAGATAATCCAAACTACTGAAAATAATCATGACTAAACCAATCTTGCTCTCGACTCCACACATGGGCGATCGCGAGCTAGAACTCATCAAAGAAGCTTTTGATACTAACTGGATTGCACCAGTAGGCCCACACGTAAATGCTTTTGAGCAAGAATTTTGTCAAGAAACTGGGGCTGGGTATGCGGCGGCTGTTAGTTCTGGTACAGCAGCTCTGCATTTGGCTTTACGGTTAGTAGGTGTCCAGTCTGGAGATGAAGTTTTTTGCTCTACCCTGACATTTATAGCTACCGCCAATCCAATTGCTTACTTAGGAGCAAAACCAGTATTTATTGATAGCGATCGCACTTCTTGGAATATGAATCCTGACTTATTGCAGGAAGCCCTAGAGAACCGCGCACGTTTTGGCAGATTGCCTAAAGCAGTGGTACTTGTGCATCTGTATGGTCAAAGTGCAGATATCGATCCCATCCTGAAAGCTTGCAATCAATATGATGTTCCTTTAATTGAAGACGCAGCTGAAGCTTTAGGTGCTAGCTACAAAGAGCGTTCCCCCGGAACTTTTGGGCGCATTGGCATTTACTCCTTCAATGGCAATAAAATCATCACTACCTCCGGCGGCGGGATGTTGGTTTCCGACGATCCACAATTGGTAGCAAAAGCCCGTTTCTTAGCAACCCAAGCACGTGATTCATCTCCCCATTACCAACACTCGGAAATTGGTTACAACTACCGCCTTAGCAATGTTTTAGCTGGTATTGGTCGCGGTCAATTACATCTTTTGAGTGAGCGAGTGGCAGCTAGAAGACGCAACTTTAAGATTTACCAACAGGTTTTAGGAAATCTTCCAGGCATAGAATTTATGCCGGAAGCTATTTTTGGCCGTGCTACTCGCTGGTTAACCTGTTTAACAATCGATCCAGCAACTTTTGGAGCAGATCGAGAACAAGTCCGCATCGCACTTGCCGCACAGCAAATTGAAACTCGTCCTGTATGGAAGCCTTTGCATCTTCAGCCTGTGTTTGCTGAGTGTGAATATATTGGAGATACAGTAGCTAAAGATTTATTTACACACGGTCTTTGCCTACCTTCGGGATCTAATCTCACAGACGAAAATTTGGAGCAAGTGATTAGTGAAATTCTAGCAGTTCGCCATAATAGTTCTAAAACTCATACTTATATGTCTTTATCTAATCAGTAGATTGGTTTGACAAATTATCTATCTTATTTGTTTTGCTTGTTTGTAATATTGAGTCATTCAAGCTTAATTACATCAATCATCAAAAATTCAATTGAAATTTATGGAATCTCAAACAGAAAGCATTATTACATTTAATACATATTTGCAAATTTTTAAGCGCCGTTGGTTGTCTTTTATAGTAATATTTTTCCCAGCTTTGCTAATTTCATTGCTACCTTTGCTATTAAGGCAACCTAAGTATATGGCAGAGGGAAAGCTGCTGTTTCACAAAACAAATATAACTTCTTCCCTAACGGGAGTAGGAGCAGAAATAAACAAGCTAGAATCAGTATCTCAGGATCAAACTAATCCTTTAAATACAGAAGCAGAAGTTATACGCTCTATACCTATAGCGCAAAAAGCTATAAAAAAACTTAACTTGAAGGACGACAAAGGAGAGCTTATAAAACTCCAGGCTTTTCTTAAAAAGTTGACTGTGAATAATATTAATGGAACTGATATTTTATTAGTATCTTATCAAGATACTAATCCGGAAATTGCAACAGAAGTTGTTAATAAATTGATGGATGCTTATTTAGAATATAATATATCAGCTCAGAGGAATCAAACTACGGCTGCGCGCAAATTTTTAGAAAAACAGATGCCGAATGCAGAATTAACTGTTCTAAAAGCAGAAGCCGAGATAGCAAAGTTTAAAGAAAACTATAGAAGTGTTTCCCTGCCAGAAGAAGCAAGTAAGGCAGTAGAAAACATTGCAGATTTACAAAAGAAATTTGGTGAAGCTCAATCAAGAATTGCCGATGTCGATGCACAGTCTAAAGAAATCCGCGAACAATTGGGTATGAACTCTCGGCAGGCAATGATTAAGACTTCCCTTAGCCAAATTTCAGGTGTACAAGATATTCTTAAAGAAATTCAACAATTAGAGTCGCAACTTACACTCAGGCGAACTGTTGTAAAAGACACCCATCCGCAAATTCTAGATTTAGAAGACAAGTTAAAGTCTTTAAAAGAGCTACTGCAACAACGCATAAAAAAAGTTACAGGAACGCATAAACTACAACTAAATCAAAACTATGAATTAGGAGAGCTACAACAGCAACTCTCAGCGAAGCTTATAGAATTAGAGTCAACCCATCTAGGTTTAGAAAGCCAAGCTGCTGCTTTATCTAACTTACAAGCTAGCTACAAACAACGTTTGAGTTATCTTCCGAGATTAGAACAACAACAACGCCAGTTAGAACGTAAAGCACAAGTCGCACAATCTACTTATTTACTTTTGCAACAAAAGCTAGAAGAAAGCCGTTTAGCGGAAAATCAAAACTTAGGTAATGCAATTATCCTATCCGAAGCTCAAGTTCCTCAAGAGCCTATTTCTTCTCCTTTTATGCTTGTGAGTGCTTCTTTGCTGGCTATCCTGGCTACTTTAGTGGCTATCTTTATTTTGGAAGCAACAGATAAATCAATTAAGACTGTTGATGAGACCAAAAGTTGTTGGGATTGACTTTATTAGGGATTATTCTTTCTTTGAGTAATACCATTTCACGAATATTGCTGAATTATAAATGTAAACTTCAGAATCAATTTTATGGATCTGCCTAAGTAGAAAATTCCAACCGATGTGCAGTACCATTATCCACAAAAGTCTGTTCACCAACACCTACTAATTCCACAATGGTTTCACGCGTTATAGGTGAGAATTCACCTTCTCTGGCTGCAATCTCAACAATGGTTCTTTGCTGCTCGGAATAAACACGGTAAGTTGTGGTGCAAAAGGCTCCTGTTTTGTACTCAAAAGTATGACCATCATCTTCATAAAGAGTAAACTCACCAACACCCTTCCAAATCCGCAGTCTCATTTGGTTTATGGGATGTTCATCTACATATTGCATTACTGGTGCGATCGCAATAATGGAGCCAGCACGAACATATAACGGCATTTTCTCCAGTGGCGCATAAGCAAGAATGTGAGTTGGCCCTGTGAATGTCTCCCCGCTCCACCAATCATACCAACAACCTTCAGGCAAGTACACAGCACGATGTTCAACGCCTGGACGGTAAATTGGTGCTGCGAGTAACGACGGGCCAAGCATTACTTGATCGGCAAGAGAAAAGGTTTTTGGGTCATTAGGGAAATCATACAGAAGTGGGCGAAGAATTGGTGCGCCAGTAGTTGCAGCTAACCAAAAAAGACTGTAAATATAAGGTAGTAGTTGATAACGGAGTTCAATATACTCGCGGCAAATTTTTTCGATGCGATCGCCAAATACCCAAGGCTCATGCTGTGCAGTAGTTAATGCTGAATGCCCACGCATCAAGGGGTAAAGCATTCCTAGCTGCATCCAACGCGCATATAGTTCAGCCGTAGCATTCCCCGCAAACCCCCCAATATCACTACCAACAAAGGGAATGCCCGATAGGCCCAGATTACAAAGCATTGGTATGGACATTTCCAAGTGTTCCCACAGAGATTGATTGTCTCCTGTCCAGATAGCTGACCAGCGTTGAATGCCGGCATATCCAGAGCGTGTCAATATAAAAGAGCGTTCAGTTGGACGAGATATTTTCGCTCCTTGATAAGATGCCTGTGCCATCATTAGCCCATAAAGATTGTGAACTTCCTTGTGGGTGGTTATTTCCTCAGTTGGCCCCTGTGGTGCATCAAGGGGAAAGGAAATTTTGTTACCAGGGTCGCCGAATGGACGGTCATCAAGTGCAGGTTCATTCATGTCGTTCCAGATGCCGGCAACACCAATATCAGTTAAACTTTTTTGCCAATTTCCCCACCAATTTCTAACTTCAGGACGTAGGTAATCAGGAAAGACAGCCTTGTCTGGCCAAACATAGCCGTGGAACAATTGACCATTAGTTTTTCGGATGAAATAGTTATTGTTTAATCCCTCGTCAAAGACTTTGTAATCTGCTTCTGGCTCGTATTTGACTCCCGGATCAACAATCGTCACTACTTTAAATCCATCTTGTTTGAGATTGTGGATTAATTTTTGAGGGTCAGCAAATCGCTTGGGACTCCAGGTAAAAACCCTATAGCTATTCATATAGTCAATATCTAAATGAATAACATCACAAGGAATGCGACGCTGACGAAATTCATCAGCTAGTTTTCCTACTATATCTTGTGACTCATAACTCCAGCGACATTGGTGATAACCTAATGACCATCGAGGTGGCAAAGGCATCCGTCCAGTTAGCTGGGTGTAAGTCTGGATAATTTTCGCAGGTTCAGGCCCATAAATAATGTAGTAATCTAGTTCACTTCCCTGAGTTTCCATCTGCCAGACTCCAGGCTGCTGTGCGCCCAGATCAAATCGGCTCCAATAAGTAGTATTAAAAAAAAGTCCGTATCCCAATCCAGGACGCAAGGCGATGAAAAAAGGAATGGCCTGATACATACTGTCTGTCATGATGCCGTAATCGATCGCATCTGATGCCCAGTTGGTTTTCACTTTTGATCGCTGATCTAGTAAACCAGTCGGTTCACCAAAACCATAGAAATGTTCGTCAGATTCAATCCGTTTCCACCCAGCAACCTCCCCTGTGCGCCACCCCATCCCTAAGTCTGTATCTTGTGCAAAAGGCTGTCCTGCTGAGTCAAAACACTGGATACGACACGGATTGCGGGACACGACAATACACAATTGCTCAGTTTCAATTTCTATAGTCTCTGCTTTTTCCCGCACTTCAAACGGCACATTAGGCCATTCTTCATCCGCAAGTGCTACTGCCCACGATCGCCTAGAGAGAAATTCACCACTTGGGGCCATCCTTACCCGAATTAAGTTTGGTGCTAGCACACTAACTATTAGACAGGGGCCGCCGCACAGCAATAGGATATGGCGCTCATTCTGTTGTATTGCTTGTACTGCTCCAAGGATTGACCAAGGCGCTTCAGTTGTGTGCAGTTGTCCAAAGTATTGTGGCATAATTTCTGATTTCAAGATAACTATTTTACCCAATTGAGATTCACATAAACTACTACTCAAAAGCGTGTATCTTTAGGCATAGCGTATATTGAACTTTATTTATCACTGTCCTAGTAGTTCGCCAAGTGAACTTGGCGGGGTAAAGGGAAAGGGGAAAGGTGGGGCCCCCACGAAGTGGGGATAAGGGGCAGGGGGAAAGGTTTTAAATCCCTTACCCTTTCCCCTTTCCCCTTTTCCCAGACCTCACAAGCGCATTTTTAGGTTGGCAGACTACTAGGCAATCAAAGCCGTTCTTTGGAGCCAAAAGTAGTAATATCTGCGATCGCAGACATTACTACCGTTACCCAGAGAAACAATGGTGTTCCTCATTCCCTCCAAGAGCGAGATTACCCGTTTCTATGTGAATACAAAATTCTAATCAAAGTCTCAAGGCGGATGAAGCCATGAGCTAAATTTGTTACTGTTGGCTAAAAATTACAGTTGAGTAAATTTGATGAGTGGTCGAACAGTGCGCTCCTACGCCTTCTTATCAATTGGGGCAGCAATTGTTACTATTGCCTTAAAGTTTGCAGCTTATCTGCTAACCGGATCGATAGGGTTGCTTTCGGATGCAATTGAATCGTGTGTGAATCTGGCGGCAGCATTGATAGCACTGTGGGCAGTAACTTATGCTGCCAAACCAGCTGATGCAGAACACACCTTTGGGCATTCTAAAGCGGAATATTTTTCCAGTGGAGCCGAAGGTGCATTGATTATAGTTGCAGCAATCAGTATTGGAGTTGAAGCCTGGGGAAGATTACTGCATCCAGAAGCGATCGCTCAAGTGGGATTGGGGTTGACTCTATCAGTGTTGGCAACAGCAGTCAATGGTGTAGTTGCTTTTGTCTTGCTAAAAGCAGGACGACGTTTGCGTTCGATTACACTGCGAGCTGATGCTCACCACCTGTTTACTGATGTCTGGACTTCGGGTGGTGTGATAGTGGGAATCTTTTTGGTTCAGGTAACAGGTTGGCTAGTACTTGACCCAATCATTGCTTTGTTGGTAGCAGTCAATATTGTCTGGACAGGATTTAGTTTGCTACGAGAAAGCTTTTTTGGATTACTGGATACTGCCTTGCCTATTGAAGAAATGGAGACAATCCGGGTTATTCTCAGTAAATATGAACGCCAAGGTATCCAGTTTCATGCAGTGCGTTCTCGGATTGCTGGAACACGTCGGTTTATTTCCTTTCATGTTTTAGTACCTGGAGTATGGACAGTGCAGCAAGGACATGATTTATGCGAAGCAATTGAGTTGAGCATCATTCAAGCATTGCCAAAAAGCAGCATCACAACTCATCTCGAACCATTAGAAGACCCTGTATCCTGGGAAGATCAGGAATTGGAGCGGACTAGTAACCAATGACATGAATCACTTGCAAGCGCTGTTCAAGAGGTTAAATAATAGGTGAACCATCTTCTAAACACAAAACAGCCACCTCTGCTCCATTCAACGATCCAACATCAGCAGGGTTTTTTGAATAAGTGTATGTATGAGGCGGTAGCTCCTAGGGACGAAAAAAAGCAAGTACCTCTGGGAATCTGCATAATTCTTTACCTAATTACACAGAAGTTACTAACTGTAACTTCTGTGTAATTAGTAATTTTAAAAATTTTAACTATCTCCTTAACTGTCTTAACTGTCTTAACTGTCTTAACTGTCCGCTTAACTGTCTTAAATGTCTTAAATGTCTGTTTAGCTATCTTAACCATCCGCTTAACTGTCCGCTTAACTGTCTTAACTGCTATTGCATTTTGTAGATAAAGCTGAGATGATTTGTAGGTTGAAGTTGAGTCTGTTCTTTAAAATGCAGTTATTAAATTAAAAATTAGTCTATTTTAATAAATCTATTGTAATGAAAGTTTTGTCCGATATTAAATAGCAGGAATAACCATAAATATTATCTCATAAGAAATCCCTAATCCACTCCAAAAAACTATAGAGGTCACACCCATAAAAATATAAAATGCTTGTCATTAATGGAGGCGGTATCGGGGCAATTGTACTAGCATAAATACAAAAGCGAATACTAAAGATTATTTTTAGTTTGTTAGATTTAATTGCTGATATTTAAACCGGAGGTATTCTTACAATCAGACTAACAGAATTTTATTAAACTTAAACAAATCTCATACATTTCCGAGCCCTGAATATAGTATTGAAAATCTCATTAAAAATATCAGTACAGGAATGAGATATTTTACGAGCTATTATTTAAACATATAGTTGCTTCAATAGAGAATATATTATCCCCATGAAAATATTTCTCTGAATTAGATACTTAAGTAGTGTTTTCATCAGCATCCAAGTGTAAGGATTTTAGGTAATTATTATAATGGATGACATAGTTAAAAAACTTGCTGGTCTGGGTCTTCCTGGTGTAATACTCGTGATTCTAACGGTAACAACAGGGGGGAGTTCTGCTGCGGTTGCAGCTATTCTGACAGCCTTGGGAGGGCCGTTTGGCATCGTCGGAGGTATAGCCCTGCTAGGTCTAGTAACTTTGGTAGGAGATACTGTAACGGGATATGGAATTGAAGCCATTCTTAAAGGCATCTATACAGAACGTAGCAAAACCGAATCTGTGATATTTCTCCTCAAAGAAATTCAAGGTTTACCGATTACAGAGGAGCTAAAAATAAAACTAAAAAATCAACTTAGCGTAGCAATGATTACTGATACTAAAGAAGTTCGATATCTAAAAAAAATTGAAATTATTGAGGAATAGTTTTTATATAAACTGTAAAATTGTCAACATTTAGGTTGACCATGTACAGCAAAATAATACTATTTTTATCAAAAGGGGACTTTAATAAGGATATAAAAGCTAATGCAATTACATAATTATAATCAGCTTTTAGAAAATTCAAGTAATTTAAGTTTTAAATATTATCATGAAATTGAAGCCCCTATTGAAGAAATTGCAGGCGTAGAAGTTTATTATGCAGCAGCTTATGCCATCCGAGCCACTAGAAGTAATACCGATCAATTAGACATCTTTTTTAGTCCAAAACTTTTTAATGATGAGAGTTTAGTGAGTCTCATAAAAGAAATTCACCCTCGAATTGTGAACAGTCTGAGAGTAAATCCCGATTATTTGATTCCAGTAGATAAAGAAATTATTCCTAAAACTGCAATTGGCAAAATTCAGCGATCGCAACTTAGCCAGCGCTTTAATGCAGGTGAGTTTAAAGCAATCATTAAACAGATTGATATATTACTGGGTAATGCCAATACTATTTCTAACTAGTTCTACCGTAAAGTATGAAAGCAAAATTACAAATTTATTTTTTTGTGGAGATTAAAATATTGTGATAAACCAGATATATAGCCAATCAGTACTAACATTTGATGGTCAAGATGATTACATAGATTTTGGCAAAAACGATTTTGATGGTGTTTTTGCTCAAGGAAGTTCAGCCTTTACAATTTCAGGATGGGTGAATCCTCATCAACTAACAGATAAAGCCACCACTTATGGAACGCGCAACGTTTTTTTCGCTCGTTCTTCAGATCGATATAGTGATAATTTTGAGTTTGGCATCAGTGAATCAGGAAACCTAGATGTATACATTGATGAGAATGTTGAAAAGTTTATCAAACCCTTTGGTAATGGAGAGTTAACTGTCGGACAATGGCACTTTTTTGCTATTGTTTTTAATAAGGGTCAAGTAAGTATATACCTTGACGAACATGCGTACTTTGGCTACTTCACCGGTGACTCTTTAAACAAAGCAACCAGTTCTGTGACTCTGGGCGCGACTTTACACAACAACATATATTTCACCGGTCAATTAGCTAACATTAGCCTCTGGAATTACCCTTGTCCCCCAGTGGAAATCCAGAGGCATCGCTATCAACCTTTAGTTGGCAATGAACAAGGATTAATCGCTTACTGGGCATTAAACGAAGGACAAGGGACAAGTGTAAAAGACCAAACTGGAAATGGCCATGATGGAAAATTGCGTGGCAATCCCAGTTGGGATGTTGCACAACTTCCCTTTGGAATTACACAATCATCCAACGAGACTGAGAAACAAGACCAGACGTTGACTAATCCCGATGAGGAAAAACCATCAGAAACTGTGGTACTCGACGAAGAAAAGCAGTTGATTGCAGAAGTTATCCCCATTCAAGTAACTGCGATCGCTGAAGGTGATTTGCGGCAACTATCCGTTGAGGTTCCTCCGGTTGTAGAAACTGACATCCCCACAGAGACAATAACAAAGGGAAAAAAAGGGACAAAAAGACAGACCGAAAAATCTGCAAATATTCAAACTAATCAGCCAAAGGGACAGAAATTAGAAACAGCCCAAACAGTTGCAGTCAATATCCAACAACAGGAACAACCACAAACATTAACTCAGGAGCGATCGCCAAAAACTATGAATACTAAAGCCAATTCCAAATATAAAATCCTTGCCATTGACGGAGGCGGTATTCGGGGCATTATCCCCACCATGATCCTGGCAGAAATTGAAAAGCGGACACAAAAGCCGATTTTTAGTTTGTTCGATTTAATTTCTGGCACTTCTAGCGGCGGAATTCTGGCACTCGGATTAACTAAACCCCGATTAGATTTAGAGGCCACTGATACCTCACCCACCGCCCAATATAGTGCTGAGGATCTCCTGCAAATATATATTGAGTATGGGGCTGAGATATTTTACGAGCCATTCTGGGAAAAAGTACTCGGTCAAATAGAGGATATATTCGTTCAACCAAAATATTCTTCCGAAGGAAGAGAAGAAATTATTAGGCAATATTTTGGTGATACTCCTCTAGAAAATAATCTCAAAGAAGTTTTTGTAACTAGCTACGATATCGAGCAGCGAATTCCAATATTCTTTACTAACAAACTGGAAAAACAACAGACAGAATCGAAAAAGTTTCGTAAGTTATGTGCAGGTTTTACCCTCGCAGATGCGGCATTAGCAACTAGTGCAACTCCAACTTATTTCGCTCCCTATCGCGTTTCTAGCTCCCATAATACCAACGGATTTTATACTTTAGTCGATGGTGGAGTAGTTGCTAATAATCCAGCTAATTTGGCTATTTTAGAAGCACAAATCAGTAGACAAGAAACCAAACAAGCCCTGAATATAGAGGATATCTTATTAGTATCCTTGGGTACTGGTTCCTTGACCAGTGTCTACGCTTATGATGAAGTCAAACAATGGGGACTATTACAATGGGCAAAACCACTGTTAAATATTGTACTGGACGGTGGGAGCGAAGTAGTAGCCGGAGAATTAGAACGGTTATTTGAGGCTACTAATAAAGGGAGTAAAGCTTCTTATTATCGATTCCAAACATTCCTAAAAAGCGAACTTGAAGCAATAGATAATGCCAAACTAGAAAATGTCCGACAGTTACAAACTTTAGGTAGCATACTAATTCAAGAAAGAAGTCAACAAATCGATGAGTTGTGTAGTATTTTAACAAGCTAAATCTGAGAGGATGTTTTAAAAGTTGCCTTAGCAATATCAAAAGTTTTAGTTCCCTCTAAATCACTCGATAAATTGGGAAACTTTGATTCCAGTCTCCTGCCTTTTTAGGAGAACAGAGGGAATAAATTAAGTGTCTAAAATCATAGATAAAAACTTTTAAAACAACCTTTGAGGCTTTCTGAGTAAGTATGTAAAACAACGAGGTATTGGAGTTGTGGCCAAATGGAGTCTTTAAGTAAGGCATCTTATCGGATTGTTGCCATTCCTGGAGAAGGGATTGGGCCTGAAGTAGTGGAAGCTTCCTTAAAAATTCTGCAACACGTTGCTAAACTTCAAGGATTTAGCTTACAGGTAGACTATGGCTGGCTCGGCGCAACTGCCTTTGAACAACTTGGTAGTTACTTCCCTCAAGCCACCGCCGAACTGTGCGATGGAGCCGATGGGATTGTATTTGGTGCAGTTAGTCAAGGCGGATTGCTGGAACTCCGAAAGCACTTCGACTTCTTTTGCAACCTTCGTCCAATCCTCAGCGTTAACAGTCTTGTGCATAAATCTAGTCTTCGACCAGAGAAAATTCAAGGACTTGATATTCTCATCGTTCGAGAACTAGTCAGTGGAATCTATTTTGGCCCATCTGGACGCTCTTGCGATGAACAAGGAAATTATGGATACCATACAATGCGCTATTACGATGAAGAGATTCGTCGAATTGCTCACAAAGCATTAGAAAAAGCGCAATCTCGCCGAGGATTACTGACCGTAGCTCACAAAGAAAACGCTTTACCTCATTTGCCTTGGACTCGTCTAGTTCAAGAAGAAGCTAGACAATTTTCCGGCGTTGTTGTTGAGCCAATGCTGGTAGATAACTTAGCCATGCTTATGGTTTTAAATCCCCAACGGTTTGATGTAATTTTGGCTGGTAATTTGTTTGGAGATATTCTCAGCGATATTGGCGGTGCATTAGTTGGCTCAATTGGCTTATTAGGATCGGCAAGTCTTAATGCTAATGGATTTGGTTTGTACGAGGCCATTCATGGTACGGCTCCAGATATTGCAGGCTTAGGAATTGCTAATCCCCTCGGAACCTTGGGAGCATGTGTTTTAATGCTTCAGCAATGGGGAGAAGTGCAGGCTGCTCAACAGATTATTACAGCGCAAGACCGAATTTTAGCTAAGGGATACCGAACAGCTGATTTGTTTACCCAAGGAGAAGAAATTTTAGTTAACACTGCAACCTTAGTTGACCTTTTACTTGAAGAACTTTCAGTTGTGCAACATTCTCAATTAGGAGTGCTTCATGAGTCACGAAAATAAAGTTTTATACCTTGCGGATGATATTAATACTGATGATATTATTCCTGCTAATCGAGCGACAAATGATGATCTAGATAGCTTAAAACATTATGCTTTAGAACATGTGATTGGAGCAGGTGAGCTGCTAAAATATGATGTGATTGAAGCAGGAGAAAATTTCGGCTGTGGTTCCAGTCGAGAAATTGCTCCCATTGCCCTACAAGCTGCTGGAATTACAAAGATTCGGGCGCGATCGTTCGCCGAAATTTTTTATCGTAATAGCATCAATATTGGACTTTCTCTAGAAATTCTAGGGGAGAAACAGGAGAATCCTGTCGTTGATGCGATCGCAGCAGCAGGTGGGTTAATGTCTTTTAATCAGCTGCGTCGTCAGGGTCAGATTACCATTCCTCGCAGCCTGACCCCGACCCGACCCATGACTTTAGTAGAAAAACTTTTGGCCAAAGCCTCTAGAAATTCCTACGTCCAGCCTGGAGAAGTGGTTTTTGCTCAGGTCGATTTAGCATTATCCCATGATGCTGTAGCCGGGCCTGTAGCTAAAACATTCTATAAACAGTATGGAGAAGGAGCAAAGTTATGGGACTCCCAAAAGGTGGTCTTAGTAGCAGATCACTTCATCCAAATCAACGACATCCGTGCTGATGACAAAGCATATCTGATGTACGAACAGATGATTGAATTTGCTAAATTCCAAGAATGCCACTTATTTGATGTGGTTTCCCCTGGTGAAGCAGCAGGTATCTGTCACGTTTTACTCCCAGAAAAAGGGTTTGTCCGACCAGGGATGATAATTGCCGGTACAGATTCCCATACCTGCACCTACGGAGCATTGGGAGCCTTTTCCACAGGCGTGGGAACAACAGATATGGCTAATATATATGCCACAGGAGATATGTGGATTCGTGTTCCTCCAACCCTAGTATTTGAGTTATCTGGAACCTTACCTCCTACAATCAGTGCCAAAGATATTATCCTGTTTATTCTGGGACAAATCGGCTGTGCTGGCGCTACCAGTAAAGTAATGGAGTTTAGAGGGTCAATCCTGGCACAACTGCCTTTTGATGAACGGTTAACTTTAGCCAATATGGCCGTGGAGTGTGGGGCAATCTGTGGGTTGATTGTTCCTGATGAAGTAACCCGTGACTATCTAAAAAACCGAGTTTCAGAAGAATTTCAAGAGATTATCGGCGATGCTGATGCTGAGTACGAAAGGGTTTATCAATTTGACCTCAGTAGTTTAGAACCACAAGTTGCACGTCCCCCGAAACCAGATCAAGTAGTTGCCATTAGTCAGTTAGAAAACATTCCGATTACCAAAGCCTTTATTGGGTCTTGTACTGGAGGAAAACTCTATGACTTAGCTCAGGCAGCCGAAGTTTTAAATGGTCGCCAACTGGCAGACGGTGTAAACTTGTTTATTGTACCTGCAACCATTGAAATTAGAGAACAAGCTCAAGAATTAGGCTATCTCGACATTTTTGAACAAGCAGGGGCACAAATTCTCAAGACAGGTTGTGGGGCTTGTATCAATTCTGGATTTGGGGTTTTGGCGAAAGAAGAAACAGGTATTTATGCAACCAATCGCAATTTTAAAGGACGCAGTGGCGATCCAACAGGCAAAAATTATTTAGCCTCACCGAGAACAGTAGCTATCTCTGCTGTAAATGGAAAAATTAGCGATCGCTTTGATTAAAGACTGAGCTATCAGATGAGGTTGAATTAGAGATAAAACTCAAAGAATATTAACTCAATCTGAACGTGAATTACTCTTATTTAGCTTAGTCTAGGTTTTAAGAGAAGTTTCTTGATTTACAAAGACTCTATGCTCTTACCCTTAGTAATGTCTTAACCAAGAAAAAAGGATTTTAGGTAATTAAAATGGACGAAATCGCTAAAAAACTTGCTGGTCTGGGTCTTCCTGGGATAATTCTCGTGATTTTAACAGTTACATCAGCAGGTAGTAATGCTGCTATTGTTGCTGCCCTCACAGCAATAGGAGGCCCATTTGGCATCGTTGGAGGTATAGGAATACTCGGTCTGATAACGGTTGTAGGGGATACTGTAGCGGGATATGGAATTGAAGCTGTTCTCAAAGCTGTCTATACAGAACGGAGTAAAACCGAATCTGTAAGATATCTCCTGAAAGAAATTAAAGATTTACCCATTTCAGAGGAGTTAAAACTCAAACTGAAAAATCACCTTAGTCCAGAAACTGTTACTGAGGTGGAAGATGTTCAGCCTCCACAAACAATTGAAATTGTCGAGGAATAATTTCACGGTTAGATTCGGCAACATTTAAAATCAAATGGCACAACTCCTATTTGGGATTTTAGATTAGGGATTTGGGGTTATTAAAAGCTGATTGGATTTTGCTTTAAGATATCCATTCGGATTCTATTTAAAACCAGTATCAGTTAACCGATCGCACCAAATTTCTATGAGCAAAGAAAATGGTCTCTGAGAGGTTGTTTGAAAAGTATTTCACTGTAACTTTAGACAATTTTAGATCCCCCGTAACCCCCCTTAAAAAGGGGGAAACCGGAATTAAAGCCCCCCTTAAAAAGGGGGGTTGGGGGGATCGATAATGTTTTGCTACCGACGAAAGGACTTTTAAAACATCCTCTGAGTTCAATCTCACCGATTAAACCCTCAAAGGCCTATTTTTTGGGATATCTATGCAATAAATGTGTTACTTCGCAGAATCCCAAAAATCGCTCTAAATGCTTGTGAAAAAAATAACTGTAAAGCCTGGGCAAGCATATAGCAAAAAATTAAAAAAATAGGAAAACATTTACTTTCTGTACCAAATTTATTATGGAAGAAACTATCATTAACTCTATTCAAAATATTAATAATTTTTCTGCCTTAACTGAGCAGGAGCAACATAAAATATTGGTGGAATGGAATCAGACAACGGTAGATTATCCAAAGCATTTATGTATACATCAGTTATTTGAAGCACAAGTAGAAAAAACTCCAGACAGCATCGCTGTTGTGTTCAAGGAGGAACAACTAACTTATCAAGAGTTGAACCACCAAGCCAACAAAATAGCACATTATCTACAAATTTGGGGTGTAAAACCAGAGGTGCTGGTAGGTATTTGCGTTGAGCGATCGCTAGAAATGATTATAGGAATGTTGGGTATCCTCAAGGCGGGTGGAGCATACATTCCGCTAGATCCAACTTATCCCAAAGAGCGTCTATCGTTTATGCTCTCAGATTCGCAAGTCCAGGTGGTGTTAACCCAAGAAAAATTCGTTGAAGAATTGGCTGCAAGTGGGGCGAAGTTGATTTGTCTGGATACTGGTTGGGAATCTTTTCAGCGAGAAAGTAACGAGAATCTTAGTAGTGGGGTTGCACCCGAAAATCTGGCTTATGTAATTTATACATCAGGGTCAACAGGAACACCCAAAGGCGTGCTACTCCAGCATCAAGGTGTGTGTAATTTAATCCAAGCACAAGTAAAACTGTTTGATGTACAGCAAAATAGCCGTGTTCTCCAGTTTGCTTCTTTCAGCTTTGATGCTTCAGTTTGGGAAATTTTCATGGCTCTGTGTTCAGGAGCTAGCCTTTACATTGGAACTCAGGATTCCTTGCGCCCAGGAATAGATTTAATTCAATTTTTGCGTAAGCAATCAATAACTCAGGTAACATTACCACCCACAGCACTAGCAGCGTTACCAATAGCGGAATTGCCAAACTTACAAACCCTGATCGTCGCCGGAGAAGCTTGTAATCCGAAGCTGATTGCTGAATGGTCAAAAGGGCGGCGCTTTTTTAATGCTTACGGCCCAACGGAATCAACAGTCTGTGCCACAGTAGCAGAATATACTGGCGACACTCAACTGACAATTGGTCGAGCGATCGCTAATACACAAGTTTATATCCTCGACAACCATCAACAACCAGTTCCAATTGGTACTCCTGGCGAATTGTATATTGGTGGCGACGGCTTGGCTAGAGGCTATCTGAACCGCCCAGAGTTGACTAAAGAGAGATTCATCTCTAATCCCTTCCAAAAAAGCAGAAGAGCAGGGGAGCAGGGGAGCAGGGGAGAGAAAGAAGACCAATCCTCAAATTCGGAACGTCTCTACAAGACTGGTGACTTAGCCCGCTTCTTACCAGATGGCAACATTGAGTTTTTGGGGCGAATCGATCATCAGGTGAAGATTCGCGGCTTCCGCATTGAACTGGGAGAAATTGAGGCGCTTTTGAGTCAACACCCAGGTGTACAGCAGGCAGTGGTAATCACCCGTGAAGACATCCCTGGTGATAAGCGTCTTGTCGCCTATATTGTGCTTAACCAAATTGATGCAAGCGTCACTACCCTCAAACGCTTTCTTCAAGAAAAACTGCCTAACTACATGGTGCCAGCAGTCTTTGTAATTCTAGACTCCTTGCCCCTTACTCCCAATGGTAAAGTTGATCGTCAAAATCTTCCAGCTTGCGATCGCTCACGCCCTGATCTTGAAGAAACCTTTATCGCACCTCGTAACTCCACTGAAGCAATACTAGCAAGCATTTGGGCTGAGTTACTGGGACTTGAGCAGATAGGAATCGATGATAATTTTTTCAATTTAGGCGGTCATTCCTTAATAGCAGCTCAGATGCTTTCCCGCATCCGCGAAGGTTTCCAAGTCGAGTTATTCTTTCACCACATTTTTGCTAACCCTACCATAGCGGGTCTAGCAGGGCTGATTGAACAGCACAGCCATCTCAAAGACCAGTTGCAACGTCCTGCTATGCAACCAATTTCACGCACAGGATACTTGCCTGCTTCCTTTGCTCAAGAGCGAGTATATTTCATCCAAGAAGTAGCTCCTGAAAGTGCTGCCTATCAAGCTCAGGTAACTCTGCGATTCACCGGAAAACTAGATGTGGCAGCATTAGAGCAGTGCCTCAGTGAGATTGTCCGACGGCATGAAATTTTCCGCACGACTTTTCCGGCAATAGATGGACGGTTATTTCAGGTAATCCACCCAGCCTCACCACTTAAGTTAACAGTAGTAGACCTCCAGACATTTCCTAAGTCTGAGCAAGAAGCAGAAAGTCAGCGCCTATTTGACGCAGAGGTGCAAAAGCCCTTCTACTTAAATCAACTGCCATTAGTTAGGTGGTTATTGTTGAAGTTGAGCGACCAAGATCATCTTTTGATCCACATCGAACATCACATGGTTCATGATGGGTGGTCTTTCAACAACGTGTTCTTGAATGAGTTCGTGGAACTTTATCAAGCCTTCTGTTTGGGAAACCCTTCTCCACTACTAGAATTAACACTCCAGTTTGGAGATTATGCCCATTGGCAGCGAGAGTGGGTTAAAAGCCAGGAAGCCGAAGCTCAATTAGCCTATTGGCAGCAACAGTTATCCGGTAGTCCACCCTTATTGGAATTACCATCAGACCGCCCGCGACCAGCAGAACAAACTTACAACGGCGCTCAAGTCAGGGTAGAGTTGCCCATTAGCTTGTGCGAATCTTTGAGAGTTTTAAGCCGTCAAGAGGGAATCACCTTATTCATGACGACGCTAGCGGCTTTTTTAGTAATATTGCACCGATACACCAGACAGGACGATCTCTGTGTGGGGACAGCTGTTGCCAATCGGCGGATGCGCGAGACAGAACAATTAATTGGCATGATCGTCAATAATTTGGTTTTACGCACCGATTTGTCTGGAAATCCCACATTTCGGGAGTTACTGGATCGAGTCCGCCAAGTCAGTCTGGAAGCCTTTGCTAACGAAGATTTACCCTTCGATAAGGTCGTGGAGGTTCTCAAGCCAATCCGGAACTTGAGTTATAATCCCCTGTTTCAGGTGATGTTTAGCTTCCATGATTCTCCTCGTCCAGACTTAACTCTCCCAGAGTTGAACATCACCACGAATGTAGCCCTCAGCAACAAATCAACAAAGTTTGATCTTGATGTCGTTCTGATCCCGCAACATGTTGGGGAGAAGGGAATTAGTGTTATTTGGGAATACAATACCGATTTATTCGACGCTGCCACAATCCAGCAGATGGCAGAGCAGTATCAAACTTTACTAGTGGGAATTGTTGCTAACCCAGAGCAGCGAGTTTCTGAATTACCACTGTTAACGCAGACTCAGCAGCAGTTACTGGTGGAATGGAATCAGACTCACAGAGAGTATCCGTCTCAGCAATGTGTCCATGATTTATTTGCGGCTCGGGTGGAGTTAACGCCCGACGCTGTAGCTATTCAGCAAGAAGGTCAACAGTTAACTTACCGCGAATTGAGCGATCGTGCCAATCAACTGGCACATTATTTACAAAGTTTGGGAGTCAAACCAGAAAGCTTAGTCGGTATCTGCGTTGAGCGTTCTCCAGAGATGATTATCGCCTTACTTGGCATTCTCAAAGCTGGGGGTGCATACATTCCCCTTGACCCTGCCTATCCCGAAGAGCGACTGGCTGATATTTTCGAAGATACGCAACTAAGCATTCTGCTGACTCAAAAAAGATTCAAGGGCAAAATACCAGATTATGCCGGAAAAACGATTTGTTTAGATACAGATTGGGAAATAATTGCTCAACACAGTACAGCCAATCCGATTACTAACGTTCAACTCCATAACCTCGCCTACATTATTTACACCTCTGGTTCTACAGGTAAACCCAAAGGGGTGATGATTGAACAGCGATCGCTAATAAATTTCGTCATCACTGCCACTCATGAATATGGAATTAATGCGGGCGATAATATTCTGCAATTTGCGTCAATCTGTTTTGATACATCTATTGAAGAAATCCTACCTTGTCTTTTAGTCGGTGCAACATTAGTGCTGCGAACCGAACAGATGTTACATTCCAGCGATGAATTTTGGCGGTGTTGCCGAGAATGGCAGTTAACTGTTTTGGATCTTCCTACAGCATATTGGCATCAATTAGTCGCAGAACTTACCCCTGAAGACTCCCGAATTCCCGAAAGTATCAGAATAGTGATTATTGGTGGGGAAGAAGTTCAACTAGAAAAAGTGAAGCGCTGGCACAGTAGTGTTGCTCACTTCTGGCATCCACCCCAATTACTTAATAGTTATGGACCAACGGAAGCAACGGTTATAACCACCTTAGATCGCTTAACCCCAGAAGCTTCCTCTGTTAGCATTGGACGACCGATTAGCAATGTTCAGGTTTATGTCCTGGATCAATATCTGCAACCTGTCCCTATAGGAGTTCCCGGAGAACTGCACATTGGCGGAGCCGGATTAGCTAGAGGCTATTGGCAACGGACTGAACTTACCGCAGAGAAATTTATCCAAAATGCAAAATTGGATCGCCTCTACAAAACAGGAGATTTGGCACGATTTCGCGCAGATGGCAATCTAGAATATCTTGGTCGAGTTGACGATCAGGTGAAAATTCGCGGCTTCCGCATTGAGTTGGGAGAAATTGAAACGGTGCTGAGACAACACCCACAAGTGTTTCAAACTGTGGTCATTGCTCGTGAAGACATTCCGGGACAAAAGCGCCTTGTAGCTTATGTTGTACCGCACGAGCCGCAACCAACCACTAATGAACTGCGCCATTTCCTAAAAGCAAAGTTGCCTAATTATATGGTTCCTTCAGCTTTCGTGCAGCTAGAGACGCTGCCGATGACTCCGAACCGCAAGATAGACTACCGCTCCCTACCAGCCCCCGACCTCTCTCGTGGCGCAGAAGATAACTTTGTTGCACCCCAAACCCCTACAGAAGAGAGATTAGCTGCAATTTGGTCGGAAATCTTAAGACTAAAACAAGTCGGCATCCACGATAACTTCTTTGAATTGGGCGGAGACTCCATTCTCAGCATTCAGGTAATTTCAAGAGCCAATCAAGCGGGTATCAAAATTGCCCCCAAACAGCTATTTCAGTACCAAACAATTGCTGAGTTAGCTGCTGTGGCAGGCATGACTCGCTCCGTCAAAGCCGAACAAGGATTAGTAACTGGCAAGGTGGCGCTAACACCTATCCAACACTGGTTTTTTGAGCAGAAATTGCCCGAACCTGATTACTTTAACCAGTCAGCATTACTGGAAGTGCCGCCAGATTTGCAACCAGAGTTATTGCAGCAAGTTGTACAAGAATTGTTAGTGCATCACGATGCTTTGCGTCTGCGGTTCGTACAAGAAGGGGAAAACTGGCAGCAGTTTAATTACGTTAGCGCAGCGTTAGCGAGTCCGCGAGCGTCATTACGAATTACGAATTACGAATTATTTAGCGTCATCAATTTATCGCACCTATCGGCAGAAGAACAACAAACAGTAATGAAAGCGGCAGATGCTGAACTCCAAGCTAGTTTGAATCTATCGACTGTGGCGATCGCACGAGTAGTACTATTTAGGTTGGGCAACGATCAACCTGGTCAGTTACTGTTCATCATCCATCATTTAGCAGTAGATGGCGTTTCGTGGCGGATTTTGCTTGAAGATTTGGCTATGGCTTACCAGCAAATCAGCCGTGGTGAAACCATTAAATTACCAGCTAAGACAACTTCTTTTCAATATTGGAGCGATCGCCTAACAGAATACGCAAAATCAAAGGCGATTAAAGATGAACTAGATTACTGGCTAAGTGAGTCTAGCTTGAAAGTGACCGCCTTGCCAGTAGATCATCTTTCAGGTGAAGAGGACAACACCATAGCCTCAACTGCGTCTGTGTCACTTTCCTTAAATGAAGAACAGACCCGCGCCCTTTTGCAGGATGTACCCTCTGCATACAACACTCAAATTAATGATGTGCTGTTGACTGCCCTAGTGCAAAGCTTTGCTCAATGGACGGGAGAACGTTCTCTGCTTATTGATTTAGAGGGACATGGACGAGAAGACTTGTTTGAGGATGTGGATTTATCGAGGACTGTAGGCTGGTTTACTACCTTATTCCCCGTTCATTTGCAGCTAGAAGAAATTGACCATCCAGGAGAGGTTTTAAAGTTAGTTAAAGAACAACTGCGGCGCATCCCAAACCGGGGCATTGGCTATGGTGTTTTGAGATATTTACACCCGGATGACACAATCCGCACGAAACTACAAGCGCTACCCCAAGCACAAGTAAGTTTTAACTACCTTGGTCAATTCGATCAGGTGATTAAGGCTTCTACCGCCTTGGGTTTGGCTCAAAAATTCAAAGCTGAACAGAGTCTACTTAATCAGCGCAGCCACCTGTTAGGGGTAAGCGGATTCATTCGTGCAGGAAGGCTGGAGATGACTTGGGCTTACAGCGAGAAAATTCATAAACGAGACACTATTGAGGGTTTGGCCTTTGGATTTATGGAGGCATTGCGATCGCTCATTACCCACTGTCAATCCCCTGATGCGATCGGTCATACACCTTCAGACTTCTCAGCAGCCAGACTCAGCCAAAAACAGCTTGACAAATTTATGACCAAAATCAAAAAAAATAAAACGAAGTAGTCATTTGTCATTGGTCATTTGTCATTGGTCATTGGTCATTTGTCATTGGTCATTTGTCATTGGTCATTGGTCATTGGTCATTTGTCAAGAATCATTTTTTATTCTCCCCATTCCCCATTTCCCATTCCCCATTCCCCACTCAAAGGTAGTTTCATGAACAATATCGAAGACCTTTATGAACTTTCGCCCATGCAGCAGGGGATGCTGTTTCATACCCTTTATGCGCCAGAATCGGAAGTTTATTTTGAGCAGTTGCTTTGTATCCTCCAAGGAAAATTAAATTTTCCTGCCTTCCAGCAAGCTTGGGAACAGGTTGTTGCACGACACCCAATTTTACGCAGTTCCTTTTATTGGGAGGAGATAGAAAAGCCCTTGCAAATGGTGAGTAAGCAAGTGAATCTCCCGTGGGAGGAATTGGACTGGCGGCATTTTACACCTGATGAACAACAAGAGCATTTAGAGAATTTTTTGAAATGCGATCGCCAAAAAGGATTTGGACTAGATGTTGCTCCTCTGATGCGCTTCACCATCATTAGGCTAGGGGAGGAAACCTACCAATTTATTTGGAGTCATCATCATATCCTCTTTGATGGTTGGTCGATGCAGATTATTCTCAAAGAAGTTTTAGCTTTCTATGAAGCACATCAGCAAGGCGAACATTTACGCCTCCAACACGTTCGCCCCTATCGAGAATATATTCAGTGGTTACAGCAACAGGATATTGATCAAGCAAAGAATTTTT
The DNA here is from genome assembly GCF_010747425.1 of Nostoc sp. UIC 10630. NCBI lineage: Bacteria > Bacillati > Cyanobacteriota > Cyanophyceae > Nostocales > Nostocaceae > Nostoc > Nostoc sp. UIC 10630. Next base: position 23,880 of record NZ_JAAGOG010000041.1, on the reverse strand, counting down.
GGCAAAAAACTCTCCAGGGGTTTGAAGTTCCTACACCTTTAATAGGAAACAGGGGACAAGGAACATATAATGAGCAACGTTTTCAATTATACCAAACGGTAACTGAAAAATTGCAATATGCGGCGCGACAGCACCATTTAACTTTGAATAATTTGGTGCAGGGAGCATGGGCGTTACTAATTTCCCGCTACAAAGGGGAAAGCGATGTGGTCTTTGGTGCAACTGTATCTGGTCGTCCACCAACGCTTGTGGGAGTGGATTCGATGGTGGGGTTATTAATCAACACCCTCCCCATACGGGTACAAATTACACCAAAAGCAGAATTATTACCCTGGCTCAAGCAATTACAAAGTCAAGCATTTGAACAGGAACAGTATGCTTATTATTCACTGGCAGAAATTCAGCGTTTGAGTGATGTTCCCCCAGGAATGCCTCTGTTCGAGAGCCTTTTAGTATTTGAAAATTATCCACTAGATTCTGCTGAACAGGAAACCAAAAAAACTTTAGAAATTAGTCATCTTCGTTGTTTTGAACGCACGAATTATCCGTTAACAGTGGTGATTAATCCTGAATCACAATTGTCTGGAAGGATTGTCTATGATATTGGTCATTTTGAGCAAGAGACAATTGAGCGGATGATTGGACATTTCCAAACATTGCTATCAGGCATAGGAGCAAATTTACAACAGGATATTTGCCAATTATCCCTGCTCAGTGCAGCCGAAGAGGAAGAGATAATTCTACAAGAGAATAATAAAAATATAGATTCTATTCATTACAAATGTATTCATATTTTATTTGAAGAACAGGTAGAAAAAACTCCTGATGCAGTCGCACTTATATATGAAAAGCAACATTTAACTTATCGGGAGTTGAATAACCGCGCCAATCAATTAGCCCATTATTTACAAGGGCTGGGAGTTAAACCAGAAGTACGGGTGGGAATTTGTATAGAGCGATCGCTCGAAATGGTAGTAGGAATACTGGCAATCCTAAAAGCAGGCGGGGCTTATGTTCCGTTAGATCCTGCTTATCCAACAGATCGACTAACGCTCATGCTGGAAGATTTACAGACACCCATCTTACTAACACAAACTCATTTCCAAAATAGACTCCCACTCAATAATCAAACTGTAGTTAATCTTGACTCAGATTGGGAAATAATCGCTCAACACAAAGAAGACAATTTGCTCAGTGAAGTTAATCCAGAAAACTTAGCTTATATCATTTATACCTCTGGCACGACGGGAACACCAAAGGGAACAGAAGTTACCCATCGTAGCATTATTGGTTTTATGTTTGGGGTTGATTATATTCACCTTGATGCAGAACAGATTTGGCTACAACATTCATCGATTTCTTGGGATGCACTAACCTTAGAACTTTGGCCGCCATTGCTTTACGGTGGGCGTTGTGTACTTTATCCAGATAAAATTCCCACACCAGAAGGCTTAAGCCAGATTATTCAAGAACAAAAAGTTAACACCTTATTTCTGACTACAGCCTTATTCAATCTCATGATTGAGACAATACCGCAAGGATTGTCAGGCGTAAAACAACTACTGTTTGGGGGAGAATCCGTTTCTGTAACTCATGTTCGTCGCGCCTTAGAACTATTGCCGGGAACGCAATTAATTAATGGCTATGGCCCTTCCGAATGTACAGTTTTTACTTGTTGTTACCCGATTCCTAAACAACTTGCTGAAGATGTGAATTCAATTCCCATTGGAAAACCCATCGGTGACAGGATAGTTTACTTACTAGATGGGGATTTACACAGAGTTGCAATTGGCATTCCTGGGGAACTTTATGTGGGTGGAGCAAGCGTTGCTAGAGGTTACTTAAATCAACCAACATTAACGAGTGAAAAATTTATTCCTAATCCTTTTATTAAGGGAGATACACTTTACAGAAGCGGAGATTTAGCACGCCGTCTCCCTGATGGAAACCTGGAATTTATAGGTCGAATTGATACACAAGTTAAAATTCGCGGTTTTCGCATTGAATTAGGAGAAATTGAGGCATTTTTAAATCAGCACCCTGACATCAAGCAAGTTGTTGTTATTGTGCGAGAAGATGAACCTGGTAATAAGTATTTAGTGGCTTATCTTGTCACCAAAGATAATCAACCAACGCCTAGTACACTGCGAAACTTCCTCAAGAAAAAGCTGCCTGATTACATGATTCCCACCACCTTCGTATTTCTAGAGGCATTCCCCTTAACACCTAATAGTAAAATCAATCACAGGGCTTTGCCCGCACCAGATACTTCCCAAAGAAATCTAGAGGTTGATTTTGTTGCTCCTCGCACATCTACCGAACAAGAATTAGCTACGATTTGGGTTGAAGTTCTCAAAGTAAAACAGGTTGGAATTCACGATAACTTTTTTGAGTTAGGGGGACATTCTTTACTAGCTACACAAGCGATTTCTCGATTAAGAGAAGCCTTTTCTGTAGATTTTCCTCTCCGTTATCTGTTTGAAAATCCGACCATTGCTGAACTTGCTCAAAAAGCGATTGCTCACCAGATTGAACAAGCAGAAAATGATGCCCTAGCACAGATTTTAAAGGAAGTTGATCAGTTATCAGACCAAGAAGTGACGCAAGAATTGCTTTTGTAAGTATTAATTCAACTAATCAATATTTTTGTTATCTCTCTGTGTTCTCTGCGTCTCTGTGGTTCGATAAAAAATTAATTTTAAACAATAAATATTATGAGCGATATACTAAAACGTCTAGAAGGACTTTCACCAGAAAAGCGAGAATTAGTTTTACAAAAGCTGAAAAAGCAGCAACAATCTGCACAAAATAATAACAGGCTAACTCCACCCCTAACACCCGTATCAAGAGAGCAACACCTTCCCCTCTCCTTTGCTCAACAAAGACTGTGGTTTCTCGACCAACTAGAAGGCGAAAATTGTGTCTATAACGTACCGTTTTTCTGGCAAATTAGCGGATTTTTGAATATAACTGCGTTAGAAAAAGCGATCGCAGAAATTGTCCAACGTCATGAGGTCTTACGTACTAGTTTCTATGTTGTCGATGAGTCACCGATACAGTTGATTCATGCTCATCCTCAACTGACAATGCAACTGCTAGATTGGCGACAATTGACAGAAGCAGACCAGTTAAGCAAGGCACAGCAGTTAGCAGCAGAAGAATTACAAAAGCCCTTTAACTTATCAAACCCTCCTTTGCTGCGGGTAAAGTTGTTACAACTGGCCGATCAATCTCATCTGCTGTTGCTGGTTATCCATCATATTGTTTGTGATGGCTGGTCTATGGACATCTTTCGCCGGGAATTGTTCAGCCTTTATACTGCTTTCTGCGCTGGAAAACCTTCTCCTTTACCCGAATTATCTCTACAATATGCCGATTTCGCCCACTGGCAAAGACAGTGGTTACAGAAAGAGGTACTGCAAACCCAACTCAATTACTGGCAAAAACAATTAGCGGAAGTTCCGCCTCTGTTAGAATTGCCCACAGATCAACCCCGCCCATCAGTGCAAAGTTTTAGGGGACGGAGTGAGTTTTTAGAACTCAATCAAGATTTAACGCAGAAGTTGAAGCGTTTAAGTCAGGAATCAGGAACTACCCTGTTTATGACAATGCTTGCAGTATTTACGCTGTTATTGTCGCGCTACAGTGGTCAACAGGATATTGTAGTTGGTTCTGCGATCGCTAATCGCAATCGTCGGGAGACAGAACCCCTAATTGGCTTTTTTGTCAATACCTTGGCATTACGTACCAATCTGCAAGGGAATCCAAGTTTCTTAGAATTACTCGAACAAGTCAAGCAAGTAACTCTGGATGCTTATGACCATCAAGATTTACCCTTTGAGAAACTAGTCGATGAATTGGGTTTAGAGCGATCGCTTTCTCATCATCCCCTGTTTCAAGTGGCTTTTGGTTTGCAAAATGAAACCCAAGAGAAACTAGAAATTCCTGGATTAACCCTAACCCGTTTTGAGTGGGAAAACACAACGACGCTGTTTGATTTGTCGCTGATGTTCCGTGAAACTCCTCTAGGCTTGGTAGGAGAATGGGAATATGCAACCGATTTGTTTGACGCTAAAACCATTCAACGGCTGACGGGGCATTTTGCCGTTTTACTTCAGGGAATTGTTGATAATCCTCAACAAAATATTAATAATCTGCCATTAATCACAGAAAGCGAACGTCAGCAACTCCAAAACTGGAATCAAACTAAAACTGATTATCCCCTAAATCAAACTTTGGTTGACTTGTTTGAAGCTCAAGCTGCCAAAGACCCTAATAATCTCGCTTTAGTCTTTGAATCTCAAAGCTTAACCTACCAACAACTTAATCAAAAAGCAAACCAACTAGCTCATTATTTAATTCAAAATTATCAAATTAAGCCAGACACTTTAATTGGTATCTGCATTGAACGGTCTTTAGAAATGATTATTGGTGTTCTAGGTATCCTCAAAGCGGGTGGGGCTTATGTGCCGATTGATCCCAATTATCCTCAAGAACGAATTGAGTTCATGTTAGAAAATTCTAGGACATCGGTGTTGCTAACCCAAAGTCACCTCAAAGAGCAATTACCTTTAACTAAACTGAAACACCAGATCATTTGTTTAGATCGAGAAACTTTTAATTCAGCATTAACAGATAATCCCAATCCTCAAAGTACTCCTGATAATTTAGCTTATATAATTTATACCTCTGGTTCAACGGGACAACCCAAAGGGGTAATGATTGAGCATCGTGCAATTGTCAACCTAAGTTTAGCCTGGGCTGAAACTTTTCAAGTTCAACACGATAGCCATTGGCTTCAGTTTGGCTCTTTTAGTTTCGATTTGTCTATTGGTGAAATTGCCACTGCTTTATCCGCAGGTGCTTGTTTGTACTTAGCTAAGAAAGAAACTTTGTTACCTAGTCAAACTTTAGTTGACTTATTGCGCGATCGCAAAATTTCCCATTTCACCTTATCTCCTTCCGCCTTATATGTATTACCTCAAGCCTCGTTACCGGATTTGCAAGCCGTAATCGTTGGTGGTGAAGCTTGTGCAGCCGAGTTGGTTACACAATGGGGCACAGAAAGACGTTTCTTTAACTGCTATGGGCCGACGGAATCGACGGTTATCGCCAGTATATCTAGTTGTGAACCGAATGGGAAAAAACCTTCCATTGGGCAACCTATAGCTAATAACAGCATCTACATTTTAGATGCTCATCATCAACCATTACCGCCTGGGCTTCCTGGGGAATTGTGCATCGCTGGAGTGGGTTTAGCACGAGGCTATCTCAATCGTCCAGAAACTACCGCCGAAAAATTTGTTGAAGTTGAAATATTTGGCAAAACTGAGCGAATTTACAAAACTGGCGACTTAGCAAGATGGAGAGACGATGGAAATCTTGAATATCTCGGTCGCATTGACGATCAAGTTAAACTACGGGGCTTCCGAATCGAACTTGGTGAGATTGAATCGCTATTATTGCAGCACTCTTTAGTTAAAGAAGCTGTTGTTATTTTATATGAAACTGATAATAATCCCAGGTTAGTAGCTTATGTCACGGCATCGGAAAAATCCAGCAATTTAAGCAGTCAACTCAAAGACTACCTAAAAATTCACCTGCCGAATTACATGATTCCTAGCCAGATTATGGTATTGGATCAGTTGCCCCTTACCCCTAACGGTAAGCTAGATCGTAGAGCATTACCAGCACCAGATACAGCTACTTCTACTAACTTTGAAGCCCTTGTTACTCCAACTGAAGAACTGCTGGCTACTTTATGGCAAAGTCTTTTAAAAGCTAAGTCTATTGGTCGTCAAGATAACTTCTTTGAATTGGGTGGACATTCCCTGTTAGCAACCCAATTGGTTGCCCGCATTCGTGACAGTTTTGGAGTAGAAGTAGCCGTCCGCAAGATATTTGAGCAAAGTGTTTTGTCTGATTTTGCTGGGGAAATTGACAAGGCTACTTCGAGTGTCGCCTTACCACCGATTACACCACAGCCTGAAAATGCTCCCAAAATTTTGTCATCTTCCCAATCAAGACTCTGGTTTTTAGACCAACTTGAAGGCATAGGAACTTCGGCTACCTACAATATGTCAACAGCGCTGCAACTTGACGGCAAGTTGAATATAAAGGCGTTGCGTGCAAGTTTTGATTATCTCCTCGATCGCCATGCCATTCTACGCACCTACTTTCCTGCACTGGAGGGAGAGGCGCAAGTAGTCGTCCAAAATTCGGAGGATATAGAAGTACTAGCGATCGCAGATTTACAGTCACTCGATCCTCAGTCTCAAGCAGAAACTGTACAACGTTTAGCCGATACCCATGCACAAGAACCCTTCGATTTAAATACTGGCCCCCTGTTCAAAGCGCAACTGCTGCAACTTAGCGAACAGAAAAATGTACTGATGATTAATATGCACCACATTATCAGCGATGGCTGGTCAATGGGTGTGTTTAAGCGCGAATGGGAACAAGCTTATGCTGCTTTTGCTACGGGGTATACTCCAAATTTGTCACCGTTGCCGATTCAGTATAGCGATTATGCAGCTTGGCAGCGCAGTTGGCTACAAGGGGAGATTTTAGAAAGCCAGGAAAATTACTGGAAACAACAACTAGGCGATGCTCCCCGATTGCTGGATTTGCCTACCGATCATCCCCGTCCAGCGCAACAAAGTTACCAAGGTGGGCGTGAGGAATATCCTTTAAGCAGTGAACTGACTCAGAAACTCAAAATCGTCAGTCAAAAACACGGGGTTAGTTTGTTTATGACCCTGTTAACGGCTTTTAGTATTTTACTATCTCGTTACAGCCGTCAAGAGGATTTATGTATTGGTTCTGCGATCGCTAACCGCACCCATAGCAACACAGAATCATTAATTGGATTTTTTGTCAACACCTTAGTATTGCGGAGTAAAATTAAGCCAGAGCAAGGATTTAGTCAGTTACTCCAACAAACCCGCCAAACTTGCTTAGATGCCTACGCTCATCAAGATATTCCCTTTGAGTATTTAGTAGAACAGTTACAACCAGAACGCAGTCTGAGCCATAATCCCTTATTCCAAGTGATGATGGTGTTCCAAAATACTCAAGAAGCAGGGAAAAATATTAGTTTACCAGGGCTGGATATTCAATATTTAGAGCAAAGTTTACCATTTGCCAAGTTTGACCTAACACTGGATCTTTGCGAAAGGGGCGGCCAACTCCATTGTATGTGGGAATATGCCACAGATTTATTTGAAGTAGAAACAATTCAACGGATGGCGGGACACTTTGAAGTCTTGCTAGAAGCAATCGCCCAAAATCCCCAACAACCGATCAGTAAACTACCCTTAATCACAACCGCAGAAATTCAACAACTGCAAATTTGGAATCAAACCAAGATCAATTATCCCAAAAATCAGACTTTGGTGAGTCTGTTTGAACAACAAGCAGCACAAATGCCCGATAACATTGCGATGGTGTTTGAAGATCAAAGCCTGAGTTATCAAGAACTCAACCAAAAAGCTAACCAGCTAGCCCATTATTTGTTGGAACTCAAAAGGGAGCAACAATTACCTGATAATCCATTGATTGCGATTTGTGTCGAGCGATCGCTCTTAATGGTCATTGGCTTGTTTGCTATTCTCAAAGCGGGTGGCGCTTATGTGCCGATTGATCCGAGTTATCCTCAAGAACGCATTCATTTAATGCTCGAAGATAGTAATGCTTCTGTATTACTAACAACAAACCCCATCAAAAAGCAACTTCCCCTAGAAAAACTAAACAACCCCTGTCAAGTAGTATTTCTAGAGAAAGAAACATGGGCTAATCAGCCAACAAATAATCCCAACTTACAAAGTAGTCCTGATGATTTAGCTTATGTAATTTATACTTCTGGTTCTACGGGAAGACCAAAAGGTGTAGCAGTTTGTCACTCTTCACTGACGAATTTCTTATATTCAATGAGGGAAAAGCCTGGAATAGCTGCGTCCGATACTCTTCTGGCTATCACCACTATATCCTTTGATATTGCTGCACTAGAAATTTATTTGCCTCTTATAGTAGGAGCCAAAATTGTTCTAGTCAGTCGTGAAATTGCTTCTGACAGTTTACAGTTATCAGAACAATTGCTTAATGGGATCACTTTCATGCAAGCGACTCCAGCGACTTGGCGCATATTATTAGCCGCCGGATGGAAAGGTTCAACACAACTAAAAATCCTTTGCGGCGGTGAGGCTCTAACCTGGGAACTTGCTAATCAACTACTAGAAAGAAGTGCTGAACTCTGGAATCTTTATGGCCCGACAGAAACCACTATTTGGTCAGATATTTATCAGATAAATACTTTTGAGAGAAAAAACTATTCTCAAGGCGCTGTGGTATCTATCGGGAAGCCCATTGCTAACACCCGGATTTATATTCTAGACACCTATAACCAACCCCTTCCTCCTGGTATTCCTGGGGAACTCTGCATTGCAGGTGCGGGTTTAGCACAGGGTTATTTGAATCGTCCCGATTTGAGTGCTGAAAAATTCATTGACCTCAATCTCTTCAACCAAACTGAGCGGATTTATAAAACTGGCGATTTAGCTCGTTGGCTACCTGACGGCAATTTGCAATATTTAGGTCGCATCGATCGCCAGGTCAAACTTCGTGGTTTCCGCATTGAATTAGGTGAGATTGAAGCGTCTTTACTGAAACACTCAAAAATTCAGGAAGCAGTTGTCATTATCCGAGAGGACAGTGATTTCGATCAACGTCTAGTAGCATACATTGTCCCAACAGGAACAGAAGATGAAGACCTTCAAGGTGAACAGGTGGAATTATGGCAACAAGTTTTCAATGATGCTTACCATAAATCACAAGATCCAGAAGATGACCCAACGCTGAATTTGGCTAGCTGGAATGATAGCTATACAGATAAACCTTATCCCAAAGCTGTAATGCAAGAATGGCGGGATAAAACTATTGACCAAATTCTGGAACTTGCACCCAAACGGATCTGGGAAATCGGTTGCGGGACAGGGATGTTATTGTTAAAAATTGCTCCCCATTGTCAAAAGTACCTGGGTACAGATATTGCCGCAGCAGGGTTACATTATATTGAACAACATCTTCAACAGCAATCTCTCAAAGGAAAAGTTACTTTAAAACAAAGTGCAGCTAACCAATTTAACGGTATTGAGACAAATAATTATGATCTGGTAATACTCAATTCTGTTATTCAGTATTTTCCTTCTTTAGATTACTTATTAGAAGTTATCAGAGGTGCTGTTAGTGCGGTGAGAAATCAAGGAAAAATATTTATTGGAGATGTGCGAAATCTCCATTTACTAGAGGTTTTTCACACCGCAGTTAAATTTTATCGTGCCCCTGATGAATTATCAATTAAGGATTTGCGTCAACAGATTCAAAAAAGTATTCACACCGAAGGCGAGTTACTAATTGACCCTGATTTATTTATCGCCCTAAAACAACGATTTCCTCGGATTAGTCATGTACAAATTCAATTGAAACGAGGTGATGGTCAGACGGAAATGAACCGTTTTCGTTATGACGTTGTTTTACATTTGGATCAAACAGATACTCCCGTTGGGGAAACTGAATGGTTAGATTGGCAAACTGAGGAACTTAATTTAGAAACAATCGAGAGAATTTTAACTACTCAGCAACCCGATTTTATAGGTATTAAGAATATTCCGAATGCACGTCTAACTTCAGAAATGCTGCTGTTAGAAAAAATTAGTCAATTGGATGGTACTATTTCAGACTTAAAAGCCGCTGTTGCCGAAGTCAGATCAGGGATAGAACCCGAAGAATTCCGAAATTTAGTACGAGATTTGCCCTATACGGCTTTTATCCAATATAGCCCCACAGAATTTTCTGATTACGATGTTGTTTTTCAACGGAATATTCCTGGACAGGTGACACTACCAAGATTTAATCAAGAGGGAAATTTGCGGTTGAAACCTTGGCAACATTATGCCAACCAACCATTACAATATCGCACCAATCAAGTTGAGCCAGCGTTATTAGAAGAATGGCGAGATAATCTGGAAAAAACTCTTCCAGATTATATGATTCCTAGCCATTTTATTGTTTTAGAAAAACTGCCGCTAACACCAAATGGCAAAGTAGATCGCAAAGCTTTACCCGCACCAAATGCAACCATTTCATCAACAAACATTGAATTGCCTGTAACCCCGACAGAAAAATTGCTGGCCGAATTGTGGGCGAAGCTGCTTAAATATGAAGCGATTGCCCGCCATGATAACTTCTTCAAGTTGGGAGGACATTCCCTATTAGCCACCCAAATGTGCTACCGCATCCGCGACACTTTTAAAGTAGAACTGCCACTGCGTCAAGTATTTGAGTCTCCTATCCTCAGCGAATTGGCAAATTATATAGATAGCTGCATTTGGGTTAATTTTTCCACAGCAGATATACAACCTTTAAACTCAGACGAAGAGGAAATTGAACTATGACTATGACACAAAATCAGCAAATAGTTTCTTTAATGCTTCGTTTGCAGAACATAGGCTGCAAAATTTGGGCTGAAGATGATAAGTTACGGCTTCGTACTAGTAAAAATGCCTTAACTTCTGAACTCAAGCAAGAAATTCAAGCCAACAAAGCAGATATATTAGCTTTCTTAAATTCTGCCAAAGCTGGATCTGTCATGGCAGAGGAAATTCCAACTTTACCAGATGATGTCCCCAAACCGCTTTCCTTTGCTCAACAACGCCTCTGGCTATTAGGGCAACTCCAAGGGCCATCAGCTAGTTATAATATGCCGATCGCTTTACAACTGGATGGAAACCTCAATATTGATGCTTTGCATTCTAGTTTGGCTTATCTGCTTAATCGGCATGACAGTCTGAGAATGTATTTTCCCACAGTGGCGGGACAACCCCAGGTTGCGATCGCAAATTTAGACGACATCGAAGTTTTAACGTACCAGGTACTGGGGACTGGGAACTGGGGATTAGGGACTGGGAATCAAGAAACAAGCGTTCAGCGTTTTATCGATGCTCATGTTCAAGAACCGTTTGACTTAAATACTGGGCCTTTGTTTAAAGCAAAACTGCTACAACTCAAAGGGCAGAAATATGTGTTGCTTATCAATATGCACCATATTATTAGTGACGGCTGGTCAATGGGGATCTTTGTTCGTGAGTTACGGCAAGTCTATACCGCCTTTGCTCAAGGTAAGACCCCAAAACTTGCACCATTGCCCATTCAATATAGCGACTACGCAAACTGGCAACGCCACTGGTTACAAGGGGAAGTATTAGAAAATCAGATTAATTACTGGAAAAATCAACTGGGCGATGCTCTTCCATTACTGGAGTTGCCTACCGATTATCCTCGTCCAGCGCAGCAAAGCTACCGAGGCGATCGCGATCGCTATTCCCTATCAGCTGACTTAACTCTTGCCATTAAAACTCTAAGTCAACAACAAGGGACAAGTTTGTTTATGACTTTGTTGGCGGCTTTCAGTATTTTGCTTTCTCGTTACAGTCGCCAAGAAGACTTATGTATTGGTTCTCCTATTGCTAACCGCATCCATAGCCATACGGAAGGATTAATTGGCTTTTTTGTCAATACTTTGATACTGCGTAACCAAATCAAGCCTGAGCAAAGTTTTATCGAGTTCCTGCAACAAACTCGCCAAAATTGTTTAGATGCATACTCTCATCAAGACATTCCCTTTGAGTATCTGGTAGAACAGTTGCAACCAGAACGCAGTATGAGCCATAACCCCTTATTCCAGGTCATGTTAGCACTGGAAAATAACGAAAGTCCCGACCTAAGTTTGCCAGGATTAGAGATTGAATGGTTTCCATTAAGCTATCCGTTTGCTAAGTTTGACCTAGCACTTATGGTAATAGAATCTAATAACCAGTTATATTTAACTTGGGAATACGCCACCGATCTTTTTGAAAAGGGTACTATCCAACGAATGGCGGAACAGTTTGAAGTTCTGCTGAAGGGAATTATTGATAATCCTCAACAACCTATCAATACTTTACCTTTGATGACAGCGCCCGAACTTCTGCAACTACAACGCTGGAATCAAACTCAAAAAGATTATCCTGACGATAAAACTTTAGCTGAGATATTTGAACAACAAGTTGCTAAAAACCCTAATAATCTCGCTTTGGTGTTTGAATCCCAAAACTTAACTTATCAGCAACTCAATCAAAAAGCGAACCAACTTGCTCATTATCTAATTCAAAATCACCAAATTAAACCAGACACTTTAATTGGTATCTGTGTTGAACGGTCTAGTGAAATGATTATCGGTGTACTCGCTATCCTGAAAGCAGGCGGGGCTTATGTGCCGATTGATCCCAACTATCCTAAAGAGCGTATTGAGTTCATGTTAGAAGATTCTGGGACATCAGTGTTGCTGACCCAAAGTTTTCTGCTAAATCAATTACCAATCGCTGAACTGAAAAAACCCTGTCAAGTAATTTGTTTGGATCAGGAAACTTTTACTACGTTAAAAGAAAATCCTAGCCCTCAAAGTACGCCTAATAATTTGGCTTATGTAATCTATACTTCTGGTTCGACGGGGCGACCAAAAGGGGTAATGATTGAGCATCAAGCAATTGTCAATTTAAGCTTGGCTTGGTCTGAAACTTTTCAAGTTAAACAAAACAGCCGTTTACTTCAGTTTGGTTCCTTTAGTTTTGATCTATCTGTTGCTGAAATTGCGACTACCTTCGTCACTGGTGCTTGCTTGTATCTTGCTAAAAAAGAAACCTTATTACCCAGTCAAACTTTGGTTGACTTCTTAATTCATCATAAAATTTCACACGGATTTTTATCTCCTTCAGCCTTATCTGTCTTGCCTCAAGCCACCTTACCCGATTTGCAGTGTCTAACTGTTGGTGGTGAGGCTTGTTCAGCAGAATTGGTGGCACAGTGGGGAATAGAGCAGTATTTATTCAATTGCTACGGGCCTACAGAATCTACGGTTAATGCTGCGATCGCACTTTGTCATCCTAATGGAAAGAAACCACCGATTGGTCAACCATTATCTAATATCCGCGTTTATATATTAGATCCTCACAACCAACCATTACCTCCTGGCATACCTGGAGAATTATGCATCGCTGGTGTGGGTTTGGCACGAGGCTATCTAAATCGTCCAGATTTAACAGCCGAAAAATTTATCAAAATTGAATTATTCGGTCAAATTGAGCGAATTTACAAAACTGGCGACTTAGCAAGATGGAAATCTGACGGAAACCTTGAATATCTGGGTCGAATAGACGATCAGATTAAATTACGGGGCTTTAGAATTGAACTCGGTGAAATTGAATCGATTTTGTTGCAACATCCATTAGTTAAAGAAGCAATTGTCACCTTATATAAAACTGAGAGTAACCAGAGTTTAATTGCTTATGTAACGGGAATCAATAATGATTTGTCTACCCAATTAAAAAATCATCTAAAATCCTGTCTGCCCGATTATATGATTCCGGCTCAGATCATCGTATTGGATGAGTTGCCTTTAACTCCCAATGGCAAAGTTGACCGGAAATCTTTACCTACTCCAAATGGAGTAATTGAGGGCTTATATGTAGCTCCACGTAACGAAATTGAACAACAACTGGCGCAAGTTTGGTCTGCTGTACTCGAACATCAAGATATTGGGATTCATGATAACTTTTTCGATTTGGGCGGTCATTCTTTATTAGCAATCAAACTGCTCAATAATATTCAACAGGTGTTTGGGCAACATCTTTCTTTAAGTAGTTTATTTCAGAATCCTACTATTGCTCAACTCGCAGAACAACTCTGTAATACTGAGCTTCAACAGTCAAATCCCGATTTACTTTTACTCCAACCTCAAGGAAATGCAACCCCTCTATTTTTTCTTCCTGGCGCAAACGGACATGGCTTCTATTTTCGAGATTTGACCATCAATTTAGGAACTGAGCGACCAGTATATGGACTCGAAACTCCAGGAAGAGACGGCTCTAGCGCACTCCCTGAATCAGTAGTAACCCATGCAAATCAATTGATTGATATATTGCGTCAACAGCAAGCGGAAAGCCCATACATATTAGCAGGATACTCTTCAGGTTGTGCCGTTGCTTTTGAAATGGCTTCCCAACTCGAACAGCAAGGTGAAACGGTAAGTTTACTAGCTATCTTGGATGCTGGACTGGTTTCTCAGCCTGAGTATTTTACTGATAGAGCAGAGCTTGATTGGATCTGGCAATTAATTCGACGAATTGAAGTATTAAAGGGAGTTTCTTTAAGACTACAATACGACGATTTAGCTGCTCAACCTAATGATCTGGCTAGGTGGAATCTAGCAGCAGAGTATTTGTACCAAAATAATGTTTTACCGGAACACTCCACCCTTTCTTTACTCAAAACCAATATGAAAGTGATGAAAGTGCTAACGCTCAATTACGCAAATTATCAGCCTTCTCATCCAATTTCTGCTCCTATTGTTTTATTCCGCGCTCAAGAAGTTAAGGAGATTGTCTTGCAAGAACTCCAAGCTTTTTCTGATTACGATCTACCCGATTGGGGATGGCAAACCTATACTCAAAAGCCTGTCAAAGTAATTTCTGTACCTGGAAACCACGGACAAATGCTTTATGAACCCAATGTCAAACTATTAGCCGCACAATTACATAATTTGATGGTAAATACAGCAGAATAGAGTATTTCACTAGTCTATTCTTACCTTTTTTTAGTCAACTATAAAATGATTCTGCAATAGGTATAATGGAAACTACTTCTATCAGAATTTCCGATGAAACCCTGCGTGATGGAGAACAACAAGCAGGCATTTTCTTCTCTTATCCAACTAAACAAAAACTTGCCTATTCCATTGCTCAAACGGGAGTACATGGACTCGCTATCATGCCCAGTGTTTGTAAACAAGAAGAAGAATTAGTCAAATCATTAGTATTAGAGGGATTGGATAGTCTGATCACTGCTTGTACCTTAATGGGAAAGGAGTACATTGATAAAGCCAAAATGTACGGAGTTAAGCGCATTATTCTTTTTTATGGTCTTTCCGATCGCCTGCTGTTTTTGCGAGATCCTCAGATCCGTTTGTTGAATGAGTTTAAAGGAAAAACCATTGATGACGATATCCCTAAAAAAGTAATCGAGATAATTCGCCAAAACGCTATTGATACAATTGTCGAAAATTTGCGCTATGCCACTAAGGTTGCTGGTCTTAGGGTAGATTTTGCCGCCGAGGATGCCTCAAGAGCCGATTTTGACTTTTTAGTGCAATGTATCCGCTCATGTAGCCCTTATATTGAACACTTTTTGCTTTGTGATACAGTCGGAATCCTCAGTCCAGAAAAGAGCTATATCTGGGTTAATGATCTGCTCCAACGTACAACAGGCGTTGCTTTCGGGGTACACTACCACAATGACATGGGCTTGGCTCTCGAAAATACTCTCCAGTCCGTTATGGCCGGAGCGACTTTAGTATCGGGTACATTTTCCGGGATTGGTGAGAGAGCTGGAAATGTTGCGATCGAGCAGGTATTAAATGGATTGCGAGTCCGTTTCGGAATCGAAGTCAAAGGGATTAATTATGATGCGATCGCCGCAGTGACCAATTACATTGAGCAACTGGGGATTCGTCCTGCTCCCCCTTACTCTCAAACTGCTCAACGCCACGAATCAGGTATCCATGTCAATTCTTTGTTTAGCGATCCTCAAAGCTACGCTGCTTTGCGTTACAGCACTATAGAAGTTCTCTTCGGCAAATGGAGTGGAGTCAGTAATTTTCAATATCTATTTGAAAAGCAATTACAAAATCCCCAACCCAGAAATCAATATGAAAAAATGCGCTCAGTGATCAAATCTCTTGCTGTTGAGCAAGAACGTTATTTTACAGCCAACGAGGTATTAGAGTTATGGAAAAATGGGGTCTTTAAATAATCTATGCTCTCGTATAGTAGCTCGCTACTGTTATGGGATGTGAAAAAATATCCGCGAGCTACATCCTACAGCTAAAACATATAGACTTTGTTTGCACATTACTGTAAAACCCTAAAAGCATTGCAAAACAAAGGATGTAGTCAATATAGTAAAATACCAAAATTATTCAGTCAGCCTCAAGAGTCTTAACTGATTTCTAGAATATGCAATCTAAAACCGTTCATAATCAATCCCTAACCAATACCCCTTCAGCTTTTACTCAATTTTGGGAAGATATCAAAGCGATCGCAGACCCTTACTGGTATCCCACAGAGGCATGGGGACGAGCATTTTCAGACGTGATTCGTGCATGGGGAATGCTCATTATCCTGATATTATTAATAATAATGCTTGTCGGCGTAACTGCCTTTAATAGTTTTGTTAGCCGCTATTTGCTAGATATCATTACTGAAGAAAAAGATATTAATGAATTTATTAATACATTATTAGTTTATGGTGCTGCCCTTATCTGCGTAACACTCTTAGTCGGATTTTCTAAATTTGTTAGAAAAAAAATCGCTCTTGATTGGTATCAATGGCTAAATAATCATGTTTTAGAAAAATATTTAAGCAATCGTGCCTATTATAAAATCAATTTCAAATCCGATATTGATAATCCAGATCAACGAATATCCCAAGAAATTGAACCTTTAATCAGAAATGCTCTCGCTTTTTCGGCTACTTTCCTAGAAAAAGTGCTGGAAATGGCAACTTTTTTAATAATTATCTGGTCTCTTTCCCAATTTGTTGCAGTTGTATTGGTTGTTTATACGATAATAGGCAATTTAATTGCTGTTTATTTGGCTCAAGAATTGAATAAAATTAAACAAGAGGAACTCGAATTTGATGCAAACTATGCTTATAGCCTGACTCATGTACGTAATCACGCTGAATCAATAGCTTTCTTTCAGGGAGAAAAAAAAGAACTAAATATAATCCAGCAAAGATTTAATAATATTATTCACAGTGCTAAACGCAAGATTAATTGGGAGTTAACTCAGGATATTTTTAATAGAGGATATCAGGCGGTTATCCAAATATTTCCATTTATAGTATTCGGTCCTTTACAGATTAAAGGTGAAATTGAATTTGGAGAAATTGCTCAAGCCAGTTTAGCTTGTAATTTGTTTGCTACTGCTATGGCAGAATTAATTAGAGAATTTGCAACTTCAGGACGATTTTCTAGTTACGTTAAACGTTTGGGTGAGTTTACAGATGCGTTAGAATTTGTTACCAAAGAACCAGAGAAAGTAAGTACTATTAAAACAATAGAAGAAAACCATCTCGCTTTTGAGAATATCACTTTACAAACACCCAACTATGAACAGGTGATTGTTGAAGATTTGTCACTTGAGGTTCAACCTGGAGAAGGTTTATTGATTGTTGGGCCAAGTGGTCGAGGTAAAAGTTCTCTGCTGAGAGCGATCGCTGGCTTGTGGAATGCAGGTACTGGTCGTCTGGTGCGACCTCCATTAGAAGAAGTGTTATTTTTGCCCCAACGTCCTTATATAATTTTGGGAACTTTGCGTGAACAATTGCTCTATCCCAATACAACTCGTAAGATGACCGATGCAGAACTCAAAGAAGTTTTGCAACAAGTCAACCTACAAAACTTGTTGAGTCGAGTAGATGGCTTTGATACAGAAGTTCCTTGGGAGAACATATTATCACTAGGAGAACAACAACGCCTTGCATTTGCACGACTACTAATTACTCATCCTAGATTTACTATATTAGATGAAGCAACAAGTGCTTTAGATTTGAAAAATGAAGAGAGTTTATATCAACAGTTGCAAGACACAAAAACAACTTTTATCAGTGTTGGACATAGAGAAAGTTTATTTAATTATCATCAATGGGTTTTGGAACTATCAGGAGATTCTAGCTGGCAAATTATTAGCATACAAGATTATCAACTACAAAAAGCAAAAGAAGTTGTCATTAATCTTCCTAAAAAGCCTGAAATCACAATAGATGTTTTACCCAACAATGAATCCCAAACTCAACCAGAAACATCCATCGAGGTAGGTATAATCGAAGGCCTTTCTCATAAGGAAATGCAGACATTAACAGACTGTAGCATTAACACCATCAGAAGCAAGGCTAGCCTTGGGAAGTCCATTACTGCTAATGATGGCTTTACCTACCGCTATGACAAAGACCCAAAGGTGTTGAAATGGGTAAGAGCTTAACGAATATTTTTACTTTTTACAATCAAGGTCATGCTAACTAAACAGCAAAGACAACTAATTACTTACAAGACTATTTCAATTTATGAAAGAACCTATCAATTACCAGTTCTAAAAAATAATGCTGTAAAAATAGTTCAGAAAAAAATTAGAGAACGTCAAAGATTAATTAAAGAAGGCGTTCGATATCATCATCAGCTTGGCGGGATAATTAAGCGAAAAGAAGAAATTAGCCAAGGAGAAGTTTTTCAGGAAATCCAATTATTTATTAAAGATTACAGCCATATTATTGATTTTCTAGAAAATTATAAGGATAATTATCATGATTTTTTATTAACTCTTGCGGATGACTTAAAAGAATTATTTAAACAAAAATATTTGGCTATAAAAAGCTTAGAAGACGAAAGAAGTAAATTAGAGCTAAAAAATCATAAAAATCCGAAAATACTTGATGAGCTAACATGGGAAAAGCAAGAAAATCTCAAAGCAGTTTTGCTACTGAGTAATGCTTATTTCTTAATGCTAGAAAAAATAAAATTGCTTGGTGAAGGGATTAAAAACCTTGCAGAAGATACAAAAAATCAAAAAGAAGTTGTTCAGCAAATAGTAAAAGATTTAGAAGTATATCAAGAAATTTACGAATATCAAAGAAAAGCCTATAAAATTCGTCAAGAAATAGCTAAAATTGCCCATACTGCAATCAACATTGAAAATTCTTTACAAGATTACTTTAGTCCCTTTCAATCTTTAATAGATGAAGTCATAAAAGTAGATGAATATTTTTATGCAACTGTTGGAGATATTAAAAATTTAGGTGATAATATTTTAAAGCATCAATCAAACTTATTTAATCTGGAAAAAAACGAGGCTATTTCTGAAAGCTTTCTCGATTTTATGGTGACAAGTTATGAGAAAAAAGCCAGATTAAAAGATGCTTTTATTCAATCTCAATTATTAGATTGGCAAATCCATAATTTTGATTTGAGTGAAAATGATGTCTTTTTAGACAAGGGCATTGATTTAATATCTAACTATATATCCAAGCAACTAACAGATCAAAGAAAAGCGCTAAGTATAGCAGAAGTAAATTTTGTCTCTACAGATTCTCTATCTCCTGTTGAAGAAATAGGATTGATAGAGCTAACTAATAATAATGTTACGTTGCCAAAAAAAATTCCCAGCAATAAAGGTATTGATTATACCCAATTGCGGGATCTCCTAGCACAACATCACTGGAAAGAGGCTGATATTGAAACCACTAAAATAATGCTAAAAGTCATGAGTAAAAATTATTGGAATGAAGTTTATAAGGAAGATATTGATAACTTTTCTTGTCAAGACCTTCATACTATCGATCAACTTTGGGATCAATATAGTTATGGCTATTTCGGCTTCACTGTTCAGCAAACTATCTGGAGTGAAATGGGTGGTCAGGTAGACTACGAAACAGAAAAAAGACTTGGCGATCGCCTTGGTTGGCGAAAAGAGGGAAACTGGTTAGACTATGAGCAACTAACTTTTAAATTGTCACCTATGACACCGATGGGACACTTGCCAGCCCAATGGTTACACTACGATCAACATAGTTTTGACTTAGCCCAAAAATCATCTACAGAACACCTTTCAATGGGAGCTTGGCGGGTCAAGTCTTGGTTAGTTTGGCAGATGCATTTATTCTTTTCTCGTATAAAAACTTGTCAAGAAACTTTCTTATGCGATAATCGCACATTTATTAAGAATAGGAAAAATTAGAGCTAAAGCTAATTTGAGGATAAATATGAGTAATAGTAAGCATTCTGATATAGAAATAGAAATTTTACTTTTTGGGAAATGGCGTTTTGATACGTCCTCCGAAAAAGTTACTATTGAATTTAAAGATGATATGACTTATGAACAAACCACGGTTCAAACATTGCTTTTCTCTAAACCTAAAGAACTTATAACAGGGAATAAATTTACCGGGGTATGGTACGTAAGTCAAAAAAAATTGTATTTAAATGTTAAAACTATGCCAAAATCCTTTTTGAATTTAAGGATACCACTAGTTTTTAAGATATCTATTGCAGATATGATTGCTACTTTAGGTTCGGTACTTATGGTAGAAAATTATGAAGTTATGAAAATTAATAGTTCTAAATTTTTAATGAAGGATAAAGAGCAATCAATTCTTGGGACAAAAATAAATAATATTAATATTAGAAAGTAACTTTATTTTGTCACTCTGGGTATGCTTACGGCGGGCTTAAACACATTATTTTTGATAAAATTAACTTTCAGCAATTACAATTACGGGCGGTAACATTTCTAAAACCGTAATGCTCAAATCAGGAAACTCTAAAGGTGAAATAGTCGCATCTTCTGCCAAAATCACTTCACTTTGATAGCCATCCTGAGTTGGTTCTCGAAAGACGTGCAATTGACGACTAACCACATCTAACACCCAATAATCTGTAATTCCCGCTTGCGAGTAGGCTTGAGCTTTGATTTCACAATCTAGTTTCAGGCTGCTATCTGCTACTTCAATAATCAGATAAACTTCTTTTGGAGTGGGATGGTGGTCTGCATAGTCTAGTGGATCTACCTTAACGACAGCTATATCCGGTTCTGGTTCAGATCGTGCGTTTAACTTTACTGGGTCTTGAATACATACCCAAGCCCGATTCCTCAAACTATTTTGCAGTAATCTATCTGTTCTTCCCACTGCTGAACGATGGGCTGTCCCTTTAGCAATCATCCAAATAATCTTTCCTTCTAGGAGTTCTACTCGTTCATCTGCACCAAAAATCCCAGCCTCAGCCATCCGATGGTATTCTTCAACTGTCCACAGGCGAAGCCTTAACGTCGTTTCTGTGTTTTGCATGGCTTGTTTCACAATTGCGAGAAGTAATTAATATTTTAGCCAGTTTTACTTGACACAGAAAAAATAGTATGATGATGGCAAGATATTTCGCTTTAGTCAACTTAACCTAAAATCGGCTGTTAGAAACCGCGTCTATAAAGTCAAAACCCGCACAGGCGGGTTTCAGACTCTTGATTTAACCTTAGCCCAAATCGGTGTAACTCTCGTTTGTGTGCCCATAACCTCTCAATACTTCTCGGTTAAGCATTTTTAATTCGGAATCGGATTTTGGGAAAAGGGTAAGGGTTAAAGGTTTTTTCTTTCCCCTTCCCCTTAACCTAGAAGTATTGCGTAACCTCTGCGAATTCAACTTGTTAAAGCTGCTAATCTTCTAAAATTTGGATTTCATCAAGTTGATTGATCACCACATCTGCACCTCGAACATTATCTGACTTACCCACCCAAGTGATACCAATACAACCTGCGGCTTTAGCATCACGTGCCATTTGCATATCGCCAACGGCATCACCTACCATCAAGGTAGCACCTGGTTCAACTCCCAATGCTTCGCAAGCTTGCAAAAATAGGACTGGATCTGGTTTGCTCGGTCCCTCATCTACTCCCATTTTTAACTGGATATAATCGCTTAATTGGTGATGCGCTACAAATTTATTTACTTCATTGGTTGTTGCAGCTGAGAGGATACCGAGTTTTAAGCCTCCTTTGCATAGGTATTTTAACAAGTCTAAGCTACCCACAAATAGCGGTGAAGGAGTTTGTTCGATGTATTTTTCTGCTTCATCCAAAGCTTGACGGGCTATTTTTAAGGATTCAAACCATCCTTTCCCTGTTTCGGCAATATATGCCGCAGCCGCAACTTCTGTTTCACGGCGACTCGCTACCGATATTAAGCCTGCCGGATCTAGAAGATTGCCATTGATGCCAAATGCCATTAATAGGGGTTCCCCAGTTCCAGGGATTTGAGCATCTATTAATCTTGTTGCCTTTTGTGCGAGCGATCGCAAATACGTTTCTGAATCTTCTAGAGTACCGTTTTTGTCAAACAAAATTGCCTGGATATTATCAAAAGTGATTTTTCTACATTTAATAGTTGCCACAATATTTCACCCCACTTATTTAGTCAGAAGTTATGAGTTTTTATTCCTAACCCCTAACTGTTCCCCAATTTTCCACATAAAAAAAGAGGGTTTTTCCCTCTTTATACAATGATTTAATACTCTTACTTAAAAACAAGTAAAACTATAAAATGTATTATTCTTCAATAGCTGCTGGAATTTCTTCTTCAGTTTCCGTGGCTGCTGGAATCTCTTCTTGAACTTCCGCAACTACTGGGGTTACTTCCTCAATTTCTGCTGCTGGTGGAATTTCTTCTTCTAGTTCTGCTGCTGGTGGAATCTCGTCTTCAAGTTCTGTTGCTGGTGGAATATCTTCTTCTGCTAAAACATCAGCAGGTGCAGCAGGCGCAGCAGTAGCACCTTGTTGCTTGGCTAACAGTTGTTCACGATATTTAGCAGCCATTTCTTCTGCCTTATCGTAAACCAAATCCCGGTTTTTAATCATGTCGCCGGGTTCGGGTTCTAGCTGCTTGGTAGATAGGGAAATGCGACCCCTTTCTGCATCCAAGTCAATGATCATCACTTTCACTTCATCATTGACATTGAACACGCTATGAGGTGTATCAATATGTTCGTGGGAAATTTCAGAAATGTGTAGTAGACCACTGACACCACCAATATCGATGAAAGCACCATAGGGTTTGATACCACGAACTGTACCAATCACTACTTCCCCGACTTCTAGGCGGTTCATCTTGCGTTCAACCAACGCCCGACGATGAGATAGAACTAAGCGGTTACGTTCTTCATCCACCTCTAAGAATTTCAATGGCAGTTCTTCGCCTACCAATTCTTCTTTAGGTTTGCGAGTACTGATGTGAGAACCTGGGATAAAGCCACGTAATCCTTCAATCCTTACCAATGCACCACCGCGATTGGTTGCAAACACGCCAGAACGGACAGTGGCATCTTCTGCTTGCAGCTGTCGCACGCGTTCCCAAGCCCGCATATATTCAATACGGCGAATGGAAAGGGTTAATTGACCATCTTCGTTTTCATCGGTAAGGATGAAAAACTCGCGCGTTTCGTTTGACTGTAAGACTTCTTCCGGGCTATCCACCCGGTTAATAGACATTTCTTGTATAGGAATATATGCTGCGGTTTTAGCACCAATGTCAATCAGAGCGCCGCGCGGCTCTATACTGAAAACTGTTCCTGGCACAACATCGCCAGGGCTAAAATGATAATCGTATTTGTCAAGTAGAGCAGCGAAATCTTCGTGAGTGAATCCAATTTCTGTAGCGGTTAAATTCTGATTGACCATGCTGATTTGTTCCTGGTTCTAGTCTCCGTAAAGGTTGTGCGACAAGCGCGATGTACTATGTAAGCAGTTCTATGGCAGCTTATATTTAACATCCTTTTTCATCCTAGCGCAGAAAAGCTAGTATTAACACATATCTACTCCCAAGATTGGAAATTATATCACAATATAAAAATGATTTGTTATTTACTTAGTATTTAAAATTAATAAAGGACAAACACAATAATATCCGTTGCTCCTACAATTAGTAGCAACGGATACTAACTTCTTTAAATCAGCTAAAGGTCTGGTAATTAGGATCTACTTATCTTTTGGTTTCTCAAAGCGAGGTGGTTCGCGAAATGCGATCGCAAAAAAGATAGTACCTATACACAGAGTAAAAATCAAGATGTACGCAACGCTTTCCATATTATGAATTCCTGCCTATCCAGCTAGTTAATGAGGGATTAGGGATTAGGTACTGGGTATTGGGATTGGGGATTTGGAAAAGTCTTGCCAGTCCCCAGTCCCCAGTCC
>NZ_JAAGOG010000040.1:0-47352 GCF_010747425.1 Nostoc sp. UIC 10630 | reverse complement strand
CTAGCACGCTTCCCAGACGGCAAGGGATTAGACCTCTGGGTCACTGGCAACGATGGCAATGTTTACACCGCTTACTATCACGATGATTTAGGCTCATGGAAGGGCTGGTATCAGATTGCAGGCAACGTACCAAGTGGGTTGCCTGCGGGTGCTCCAGTGACAGCACTAGCACGCTTCCCAGACGGCAAGGGATTAGACCTCTGGGTCACTGGCAACGATGGCAATGTTTACACCGCTTACTATCACGATGATTTAGGCTCATGGAAGGGCTGGTATCAGATTGCAGGCAACGTACCAAGTGGGTTGCCTGCGGGTGCTCCAGTGACAGCACTAGCACGCTTCCCAGACGGCAAGGGATTAGACCTCTGGGTCACTGGCAACGATGGCAATGTTTACACCGCTTACTATCACGATGATTTAGGCTCATGGAAGGGCTGGTATCAGATTGCAGGCAACGTACCAAGTGGGTTGCCTGCGGGTGCTCCAGTGACAGCACTAGCACGCTTCCCAGACGGCAAGGGATTAGACCTCTGGGTCACTGGCAACGATGGCAATGTTTACACCGCTTACTATCACGATGATTTAGGCTCATGGAACGGCTGGTATCAAGTTGTGGAGGTATGATGACGTAGCTTGGCATCAGGAAGACTTGGGTGGCAACATTCCCTGAAAACAAAAACTGGGGATTGATCCGTCAGGGGGTTTGGGAAAAACTAAACCATACACGGCAGGACTGTGCCAAAACGGGAAAAGTCAGATGTCTAACACTCAGCAATCATTAATAGTTAGACTGCACGGGGTTGTGGGAATACTAGGCAAGACAACTGTTGGATATGTTATTTCGATGCTAAGTTCAATTCAGCAGATTCAGAGGTATTAAGTATGCTACGTAATCTTGTTTATTGAACTATTAAGCACTTAAAATTTCTGGCTATTCTTTGTAAGGAGATATGTATGAAAATAGTACGACTAAAATCCTGTGCAGCGAGGGAGAATCCCAATCACCATGAGAATCGGAAAAAGCTAATGGTTGAATTAGGTCTTAATGATATTGGAATTGAAGCAAATTCTTCAAAAATAGGTAAGGATTGGGCTAGTGTCATATTTGAAACTGACACAGGTGATGTGCTTCACGTTGATCTTACTTACCGTGAAAATGGAAATCTTAGTATTTCAGTTATATTAGCTCCTCATAGTGATCAAAGTACTCACTACTCAAAGTACTTAGAAATGGATTGCAGTACAGGATCTGTTGTCAATGAGTCATGAGTAATTAAAAATAGTCTACTCAGGATTGCTAAGTGTGAAAATCTGTTACTGCTGGGTAGCGTTGATATCACTCCCTTGATAGCAACTATTCACAACTAATGGAGAAACCAATTTTTCAATCACCCTGACCCCCAACAGCTGCATAATGAAGAACGGTATTGGAAATTGCCATTCTCAATACCGCAATCCTTGGTGGGGTCATGAGCAAAGATACAGAATCCGTCGAGTTAGTTGTAGTCCAAAAATTAGAAAATGCCCTCAGTGCGAAAATTGAGGCATACTTTGCTGGCTCCATTGACTCTGACCCCGATGTGTTGGAGGAACTGCTTAAATCCAAAAACAGTGAGGGAACCCGTCGGGCTTACCGCAAAGATATCAACGATTTTTTTACTCGCATGACTGGGCTTGCACCTGGGCGCGATTCTATCCTGGAGTTTTTGCATCTGGAGGGACACAAGGCTACCCTGGTAGTTACTAAATACAGATCCATACTCAATGAAGCTGGACTAGCACCTAACACGATAAACCGCCGACTGGCTGCAATTAAATCTCTGGTTGCTTTTGGCCGAAAGCTGGGTGTATGCAACTATGCTGTGGATGTGGACAGTATCCCAGTGCAGTCATACCACGACACTAGCGGTGTAACTGAGCAGGAATTTTTGACAGTCATTAAGGGGTGCGATCGCTCTACGTTAGTGGGGAAGCGGGACTATGCTTTGTTGCTCCTACTGTGGGGCAATGCTTTGAGGAGAAATGAGATTAGCACCTTAGATGTAAGACATTTTGACCCATCTAGAGGGACGCTATCAATTTTTGGGAAGGGCAAGCAAGTACGAGTGACAGTCAATCTGCCAAAAGTCACTGTGATAGCGATTACTGACTGGCTGATTGCCCGTGGTGGTGATATGTCCTCGTCCCGCCCGTTATTTACCTCGGTTGACTTCCAAAATTCTGGACACCGCCTAACCGGGGATGGCATCTATAAAATAGTAAAACGCTTGTTTAAACGGGCTGGTGTTGAAAAGCACATGAGTCCGCACCGTTGCCGCCACAGTGCTATCACTGCTGTACTTGAAAAGACTGATGGCAACGTCCGCAAAGCCCAAAAACTCAGCAGACACGCCAAACTAAATACGCTCCAAATTTACGACGACAACCGCAATCGTGATCAACTGGAGATGTCTGAGCTATTGATGGATGGGTTGGATTGAATGGGTTGCCACACCTGTTAGGCGTAAAACTAGCGGTGCGATGTAGAAAGTCGAATGTTAGAGATTAAATAAATCCTCATACAAGTGAGCAGAGAATTAACTCTCTCATTGTTGAGTGTCATGTCCTAACATACCTGAGCTAACAAAGTGGTCAGTGCCGCTTACTGTGTCCCATAATATATAGTTATATTCCCAAAAATAACTGAGTTGTGAATACAATTATCGATACACAACTACTCTCTTACTGCTTTAAAGGGTTCGGGTACGACATTCACGACCATAACTTAGCGATCTCATCAATCACAGCCAATGAGTTTCTCTTAGCTCAACCAAGAGAAGCAGATTATCCCGACTATTACATTATCCATCCAGCTAGATATCCAAATCTCCTCCAATTAGAAGGAAATTCCTCTAGTATTTCTGATCACTTTGGGAATCCTAAATGGGCTAAGATGGGCGGACGAAGGACAGATCAAGTAATCATTGATTTTGGCAACCAATTCTCACCATATCGTGAGTTCGGGAACGAAGCTATTTCTGTAATTATCAATGACAAAGAACTCGATTTATATAAAATCAGTATTTCTCATTTACCAAAACAGAAACAGAAATATCTGAAAAAACGCTTGAAGTATATTATTGACGGCAATTACTATTGCTATTCTCTTAATAAATTAATAATCGAGCAAGCTTTATATCTATTTTCACAGTTCATTATTGAGCATAACTGTAAAGAGAATATTCGTAATACTATCAATGACATCTTAATCTTGGCAACTGCTATTAATCGTGGAAAGCAATTTTTGACGCATGATAATTTACTCAATCGTTTTGCATCTGAGTACTATAATGCACCAATCCACAAAGAGAGAAATGAGATATTAATAGATTTTTCAAGACAGCAAACACTTGAAAGGAAGAAGAACGAAGAAAGTAAAGGATATATTAATCGAGGTTGGAGCTATTCATTTCGTAACAATCGAATTACGCAAGGAATCTAAATTGATTTTTTAGCTCGTGCTATACTTCTGTAGACTTATTTTCCAATCCGCCAAAACTCTCTTAGAGATGTGTTTACCCCTCTCGTTGATTAAGGTATCAGCCATTGTCGTCACCTCTATCACTGTTTTGTGTCCTGTCTCTACCATCTCAGCTAATAATCGCAGTGTTCTGGTGTAGGCAACACCGTATGCCTTGCAGGTTTCAATAACTAGCCCATCATCACTAGCACAAATCAGCAATTGATGACGGGCAATGGCAATTGTAGATCGATCCGCGACACTCAAAAGGGGCGCTCTAACGTTAAATTCCAGAAAACTGGCAAACATCTTTTCTGTGGAAAGAGCCAGAGGTGTTAAGTATTGGTTAGCAGCTTGACGAGTTTGGGTTTCCAGTTGATCTGAGTCTAGAAGTTCCTGGGCAATGTACAACGGGCTGTAGTGCTGTTGTAGCCACCTCCACTCGTTCAGCCAGCGAAAATCAATGAGTGCTGTTGCGTCAAGAATTGTTCCGTTAAGCGACTGCATAAACCTCATTTTCTTGACGACGCACCCGCAGTTTTTCAACAGTTAAGTTGAGAAGTTCTGCTGCTTTCATCTCTGAAATCTTGCCCAATTTTAAGGACTGCCAAATTAGAAATTCATAACGTTCATTTTCTGGATAATCATCCGCAGGCAGTGCTGGTGGTAATTCCATTGAGTTTTGCAAAGATGCACCATCATGTTGCTTTTTATAAATAGCACATATTTTGGCTTTCTCTTTAGCAAAATCAATAATTCCCATTTCTGTTAAACGATTCAAGATAACTAAGTAACTCACCCGAAAATGCCGTTTGAGTTTGACAATATCTTGGGTAAGTGTATACATTCGCTCAAATTCAGCTTGAGGCACAAGTAGATGACTAGCAAAGTAATTAGCTACTTTTTCTCGTGCTTTTTCTTCTTCTTTGGTTCCTTCTTCAATTAGAGTGTTTTGGTACTCTACACGATGGAAGATAAGGTGTCCAATTTCATGTGCAAGGGTAAATAATTGACGTTCAATGGTGATGTTATGGGTATTGACCAAAACAAAAGCACCTTCAATATCACTACAAGCACTAAGACCAAAGAAATCTTTAATAGGAATGGACTGGCGTAAAACTTTTAAGCCGATTTCTTCTACAGACTGAAACAGGTTGGCAATAGGAGCATCTCCCAAGCCCAAGCGATGGCGAAACAAAGCAGCTATTGTCTGAATGTGCTTTTCGTTGCCTTCTACTTGATGGCAAGGTGTACTTTCTGGGGTGTAGGTCGGTAAGCCAACGGCTTGTTCTAGGGCGTTATAAGTTTGCAGCATTCGTAGCATTTGGGCTGCAAACTGGGCATTTTTGTCGAATGTTACATAAGCGCGGAACCGGAAGTTGGGTAGTCCTTCACCTTGTGAGCGTAGCAAGTCATCGAGTGTAATGCCCAAAGCATTCGCCAGAGCAGAAAGGATTTTGCTGTCTGGTAAAGTTTTGGCGTTCTCGTAGTTATTAATACTCTGGCGAGTAACCCCTGCTTGTTCTGCAAGTTGCTCTTGAGACAAGCCTAGACTTTTACGGTAGCGGATCAGGTTGCCAGCGATGATCTCTTTCATAGTTGAGTTGCCCTTATTCGCTGGAGGACTAAAATTTGTCAAAGTAGCTGTAACTATATTTCCTAATTATAATAGAAAATGTAAAAGATGTTTGACATTAGCGAAAAGACTTATAGGAGTAAATTTATGACTATTGCAATCGGAAGATGGCAGTTTGAAGGCCCATACTCACACACAAGCAACTTAGATAACCGTTCAGGCGTTTACGCCATTCTTGACGGAAGAGTAGATGGTATGTATTGGATGATAGATATAGGTGAATCTGCCACAGTCAGGGCAAGAATTGAAAATCACGACAGAGCAAACTGCTGGGTAAGAAACCAACAGGGGACACTAGCCGTTGCAGTTCTTTACACCCCACGCTTTCAACAAGCAGGAAGACGGACAATTGAACAAGAAATCCGAAGTATGTACCCGTTAGCTTGTGGAATTCGATAGAGGAATAGAAGTTGCATCTCCAAGCAGAATTCTCATTAAATAAGCGCTAAACAACTTGTCAGTACTTATTTAATAGGGCGAATCTCTCCATGTTGCCGAATGTGTTCAACTAACCGCTTGGTTTCACCGCCAGCTAATTCTAGTTCCCTGAGATTGCCCACCAAAACAAACAATTCTCTAGCCCTACTAACGGCTGTATTCAGTAAATTAGGTTTCCGGTTAAGGAACCAAAAACTATGCTCTTGGTGGCACTGGTAAGGAGAGAAGATGATAGCTGCTTTTTCTCCACCTTGGAAGGTGTGAACTGTGCCAATATCATCCCAAGAAAAGTTTCGCCACCGATTAGATAGTCGATACTTGAGCGCGTTAGCTTGCTGCGAAAACGGCGACATCACCCCAATTGTTTTTGAGTTGTCATCCGAGTTAGTAGAGTATCCATGTTTTAGCAAGGACGCAATTATAGTTTCTACAGCATCAATTTCTTCTGGATTGGTATTATGGGTGTGGCTTCCTTCAACGTGGTAAGCCAACAGATGCTTGACCGTTGCAGTCTGCTGATCACCTGAAAGGATTTGCAGACCACCGGGATAGTTGGGGCTGCAAAACTGAATAATGGGTGGGGTGCAACGGTAATGATTAGAGAGGATAATGCCGTTGCCTAAGTCGGATTCTGTGCCATTAGCACCAGCAGCACGATGATAAGCGGTAGCTGTGTATTTGGCAGTGGGGGCATAGCGATAGTAGTCTTCATTCCCCATGCCCCGATCCAGAAAGGCAGTTTTCAGATATTGTTTGATGGTATCGTCGCAAAGGTTAACGATTGGCTCAATTTGCTGGGGGTCGCCAGCCACTACTGCCCTTTGCGATCGCACCAGCAAGGGAAATAATTGATGTATAAGAGTTGTACCTGCCTCATCCACCAGTGCCAGCTTAACGCTATTGGGTTGAAGATTTGGCAGCATATTACGTATTGATTGCAGGCTGGAGCTAATAACGGGGAAAATCAAGCTCAAGTCACGGTAGATAGCATCACTATCAGTTTCTAACTTGAGCAATGCCTCTCCGTCTCCCGTCAAGACGCTACCGTAAGTTGACAATGCCCTCATAACACTCTCCTTGCGTCGGAGAACTTCTTGCAATAGAAACGCCCAAGCACGTTGAAACAGTTCTACCTGTAATTGGTGGTGGTCGCGGTAAAAAAGATTGTAGAAATCCCCTTGTGGGTAACTTTCAAGTTGTTTTTGGAAAAGTTGATGTCTGAAAAGTTTTAACTCTAGTTCTTTATTTAAAGCTGTTAGCTGGGTTTGAATTTCAGTGACTTTTTGGTGAAGATTCTGCCATTGTTGTGAGAAATCTAGTTTTTGGTTAACAGAAGCCTGGGCTGCGGTTAAACTAGGGTGGTCAAGGGGGGTCTGAAAAGGATGCCCTGTCGCCAAGGTGTTTAACACAGCAGCGTTGATCCGCAAAGCCAACCTGCGGAAAATTCGCTGATCGGTAGTAGCATTAAGCCAGTTCAAGGCGCGTTTGGTGATGGAGTCAGACTCTTTTGGTAGCTCTCGTTCTGCCTGGGATAACTCTTCTCGTATCTGCTGGTAGGCATCAAAGGGAAAATTTGCGTAAGGAGCCAAATTTGATAGCTGTTCAGTTAGGGCTTGTAACTCGGAATCAGTAACAGCAATCTCGTTATTGAGTGATTGGATTTCTACATCCAGTTGCGATCGCCGTTCAAAGTCAGTGACTTTTTGAGCAGTATTTAAGCGATCTTGCTCTATGAGTTGTTGAATTTGACTTTCTGCTTGCAGTAGTTCGAGTTTGGCTTGCTCCCAAGCAGATTGATTAAATTCAGTCTGACGCAGCCAATCTTGGGTTGATTGCAGTTTGGGTAGAGTTGACTTACGGATATTAGCTTGGTTCCCGCCTGGAAGATAAAACTGTTGAGCAGGAGAATTTATAGTCAGTCGTTGTTGGAATTTTTTAACGGTGCTGTTATTAGCGCCGACAAAGAATATTAAATTATTTACATCATCAAGACCCTGAACAAGTCGTAACGCTCGATTTACTACTTGCTGGGCTATGAGGTGCAGAAACACCTCCGTTTTTCCAGTTCCGGGTGGCCCACAAACAGCAGTTAGTAAGTTCTCTTGGGCGTGTTTCAGGACAGACGCTTGAAATTCATCAGGTGCATGAGAGGGAAAAGCACCCCAGAACATCACCTCATCTCTGGGTAATTGTGGCTGACCCCAAAGGTACTGCATTGCTGGGTGAGTTTCCGTTAGCCATTCAGCCTTAGAGTCAGGTTGTTGCAGTTCCTTGAATATTTCTTGTATGTCTTGCTTAAGTAGAGCGTTATAGGGCGTAAAATCACAGCGTAGCAAATAAGGTTGTCGAGAGGTTTTGTACTTGACTTCGGGTAAATCTACCAGTTCAAGAAAGTCTCGAAGCGTTGGGAATCTCCCTTTAAATGTGTCTTCTAAAAATTTTCCAATTCCTGACGCAACAATCAGTGATTCGGTTTGCTCCTCCTCTAGCCCGTACAGCCGCATCAAATTAACAACCACTGGCTGAAACTCGTACTCGGTCAAGTCCCAGCCAGTTTTGCGGTAATTACCTTTAAAGATGAGCGAAATATCGATTGTGAAAAGAGGCAGGTATTTCAGCTTTTGCTCTTTGCCCTTGCCGTTGATTATATAGATTTGTGGGAAAGCAACAGCCATCTGAACATCATTTTTGTTCCCTCTTTTGGCTACTTGTTGCTGTTGCTGGAATTGTGTAAATACTTCGCTATCTAACAGTAGCTTGTTGCCAACAAGCTGCACTCCCTTATCTACTACTTTTGAATAGATATCTGAAGAACGCTCGACCTCAGCTTGAGTCAGTTCTTCTAACCTGATGTAGCCTAGCCAGGATTGTACTATCTGGATAAGTTTTTCTGACTCTAGCATGGTCACTTAAACATGAATCTTAGGCACTAAAGCTTAGTATAAAAAATATTTGAGCATTTTGCCTTCTACGTCCTGGTTTTGGTATGTCAGGTTACTCAACATTTGTCAGCGTCTCCAGTTGTGCAAGTAGTTTCTCTATTTGCTTGCGCTTCTTGGGGTCTGACCAAATACGCGACTTTCTTAGTTTGGTAGTCGCAGCAGTAAAGCGCTCTCTATAATCGTTCGACTCGGTGTTTGCGGTAGAGGCTGGGGTTTTCTTCTCACTAATGCGCTGTCTTATTTCACTTAAAGACCAGTTTAGGGCAATAGCTTGTTCTAAAAACTCAACACGCTCATCTAATTTCTGAATCTGGGCGATGGCTTTGGCTTTGGTGTACTCAAGTGAGCCTTCCCTTAGCGCATCAAGGATATCTTCTGGGAGGTTGAGCAAGGGTAAACGATTCTTAACGAAAGATTCCCAGGTCATTAACCCTAAACCATCAAACACTCCTTCAACGATTTTTAGGTCTGGGTTTAATGGCTGCTCCTGGTTGAGGCCGGAATTATCTGTTTCGGTTTCGCCCATAACGTTATGGGTAGATAATTCAATATCGCCTTCCTCGTCGCTGATAGCGTTGTTGGTAGAATCATTTTCAACTTCACCCATAACGTTATGGGTAGGTTCATCACCTTCGCTCTTGTGTGCGCCCATAACGTTATGGGTAACTGTAGATGCTTTGTTATGTTGGCGTTGTAGACGATACAGGAATGGGGGTATCTCCTCAACACTTCGACCTAGTTTGAGAGACAGCAGTTGCAGGATACCTTCAGTTTCTTCAACTGGGTTGAGGTCTTCTCGAAGTAAGTTTTCTATAAGTGCAAATTGAAAAGCTGCATTGTCGTCTAATTCTCTGATGACGACGGGGACAACTTTCAGCCCAATTTCTTTAGCAGCACGATAGCGTCGCTCTCCTGCTACTAATTCGTGTTTTTCTCTATCAAGGGGGCGGACTAAAATGGGTTGGAGAATGCCATGCTGTTTGATGGATTCAGTTAACTGCTTTAATGCTTCGGAATCAAAGTAACGGCGCGGTTGTGTGGCTGGCAGAACAATCTGGTCTAACGGCATGGATTGAGGAGAACCAGCATTCGCTACGCCTGTCGTGTCCCAAGGTACTTCAATTTTGCTTTTGAGGGGTTGGCTGGTTTTAGTAGTGCGTCTCATTTTAAGGATTCTAAACTAACGGCTATTTTTTTCAAGATGGCGACAGATGGGTGCTTTGGTTCGTAAACTGCAAGGGGCATTCGTTCCTCTGAAGCATCAACAAAAGCAGTGGAGCGAGGAATGGGGGCAAAGACAGTTCCGGCGCTGGCTAGTTGTTCAGTGATGGCTGCTAGGGTACGAGTGTCCTGGGAGTTACGGGCATCGTATTTTGTCGGCACAAATCCGGCTATTTGCAATTTGCGGTTTGGTTTATTACGTACTGTAGCAACCGTTTTTAAGAGTTCGCCTGTTCCCTCAAAGGCTTTGAAATGGGTTTCTAGGGGAACGAGAACATGGGTAGCAGCTACAAGGGAGATGTAAGAGAGTAGCCCTAAGCTGGGAGGGCAATCTATTAAGATAAAATCGTAATCGGATTCAATTGGTTCGATGGCTTCTTTCAGGCGGAAATCGCGCATAGAAGCACTAACCAATTGCATTTCTGCCGTAGAAAGAGAGATGTTAGCAGGGGCTAAATCCATGCCGTGAATTCCCTCAATAATTGGCAGGGGTTGTTCATCCACAATGGCATTGTTGACAGTTTGCTCTATGTCTCTTGGAACCAAGCCCATAAAAATGGTTAAGCTGGCTTGAGGGTCTATGTCAATGAGCAGGACGCGATGACCCAATTGCGCTATTTGGTAGCCCAGGTTTTGGGTAAGGGTGGTTTTGGCAACACCTCCCGCCTGATTAAATACTGCGATGATTCGGCTCATAAGTAAGTTGGTTTACCTGCACCATTACAACCTAAGATAACGGTAATCTGCCAATTGCCAATGTTTATTTTTGTTCGTGGCTGCTATTTTATTTAAAAATGCGATCATATAGGTTATAGCCGATTTAATTAGGCAAGGACGCTGGCATCAGGGAGGATGGTGTGCGTGATGATTTCGTTCCCTAAAGCTGTTCTAGTCTCCTTGAGTTATGGCACGTGTCAGTCGAGTTCTTCCCCATCTCTCCAAAGCTGAGATTGAAGAAAAAATGCGTACCGCTAACAATTTCAGACGACAGCAAAAATGGCGCATTGTCTACAATGTCTTAAATGTCTTAGTTGATCCAAGACCCGCCGCTTAGTTATCCTAATTCTGATAATAAGCCTGAATATGGCTAACTACACAGGTCAGGAAAAAACATGAGCTTACCCGAAAAGACTATCATTTATTTAATCGGAATGATGGGAGCAGGAAAAACTACAACTGCTCCTCTAATTTCTCAACATCTCGGATATGGTTTTACTGATACAGATCGAGAAGTCGAAAAAGCCAAGGGTAAATCATGTCACGAAATTGTTGACCAAATAGGTGTTGATGGTTTCAGGATCTTGGAAACCCAAGTCTTAGCAGAAATAGCTAAACGTAAGCGTCTAGTAGTTGCCTGTGGGGGTGGCATTATCTTGCGAGATGAAAATTGGCGCTATCTTCGCCAAGATAACGCTGTTGTCGTTTGGCTCAATTTACCCTTAGAAGAAATCCATAAGCGAATTAAAAACGAACTCCGACCTAATTTAAGAGGTCTAAATTCTGAACAGTTGACAATTAAACTAGAGGAAATATTTGAAAACCGGAAAACTTTATATGCTAAATTATCAGATATCTGTATTAAGGCTGCTCCAGCAGAAACTCCTGAAAAATTAGCCACTAAAATCATCGATGAACTCAACAATTTTTACAGTTTTTCTGAGGAGATGACGGGGGAGCAACAAACTGGGTACCAGTTATGGTGTAGTAAGCAAATGACCCTTTTTCCGACACCATTAGGGGTAAAGGAATAAGTAATCGAGGCTGCTGAGGTTGAGTAAGCGAAAAATTTTCTTGTTTAATCACGCAGATGCCCATTTCAACTGTCGAGTTTCATTCTACTCCCTCGCCCCTAATGCTTTCAGCGTGTTTTTCTCAGCATTTCTAACGCCTGTGATTTTCATGTTTTCATAAGGACCTTGAGCTTCCAGAGTTTTGAAGCATTTACCTGTCTCAACACTCCAAAGCTTAATCTTCTGGTCGTCGCTGCCACTAGCTAAAATTTGACCATCAGGACTAAAGGCAATGGTTCTTACCCAATTAGTGTGTCCATCTGATTCTGACCCAGCTTCTGGTAGAGTTTTTATACAACCAGCAGTTTCAATATTCTTGACATCCCACAACTTAATAGTCCTGTCCGCGCTACCACTAGCTAGCAAGTAGTTTTCCCCCTTTGGACTGAAAGCTACTGACCATACCCATCCATTGTGTCCTGATAAAATTTTGAGGCAGTTACCTGTGCTGACATCCCACAACCTCACGTTCTGGTCTCCGCTTCCACTAGCCAGAATTTGACTATCAGGACTGAAAGCAACGGAGTAAATCATCCCTTCGTGAGCTTCAAGAGGCTGAGCAAGTTTCGGTTGATCCATAGCCACATCCCACAGCCAAATAGTTCTGTCTTCACTCCCACTAGCAAGGATTTGGCTATCAGGGGTAAACGCAACTGACCAGATCCAATCGGAATGTTTTTGGAGTTTTCGGTCTTGTTCCCATTGATTGTTACGACTGTTTCGTTTCCATAACCAAACGATGCCGTCATTACACCCACAAGCTAGAATTTGAGCGTTAGGACTAACAGCGAGCGCTCGGACTCGACTAGAATGATTCAATTCCTGATAATCACCACTGTTGGTATCCCAAACCCTCACTGTTGTATCGTCACTGCTACTAACTAGAGTTGAACCAGTTGGATCATCGGGACTAAAAGCAACAGACCACACCCAGTTATTATGTCCCTTTAGTTCCTTGCGCTCTTTACAGTTTTCTGGAGAAAGATCGACATTCCACAACCTAACAATTTTGTCACCACTGCAACTAGCAAGGGTTTTCCCATCACCACTGAAGGCGATTCCTCTAACCTGACTAGCTAATCCCTGCCATGTTTTTAGACACTGACTCTTTTTTTTATCATCATCCCATTCCCAAAGCTTGACAGTTTGGTCATAACTACCACTGGCTAAAGTTTTCCCATCAGAATGAAACGCTATGCAACGTACAGCATGGGCGTGTTCTAGAGTATCGCGGTATTTGCCAGTTTCCACATCCCATAGTTGTATTGTTGCATCTTCACTGGTACTAGCTAGAGTTTTTCCACTAATACTGAAAGCAACAGCCCATATCCAATGTCTGTCTCCTTTCTGTTCGCTGGCTTGCTTTCTTCGGTGTTCCCCTAAAATTTTATTTTCACCCGTGTTAATGTTCCAGATCCTTACTGTCGAGTCTTGACTTCCACTAGCTAGACATGAATCATGTATTGGAGAAAAAGCAACTGCTCTGACTGGCTTTTCATGTCCACGTAGTAGTGGCACTGTTTGCCATTTGCCCTCTTGATTTTTTTGCCATAATCTAATTTTACAATCATCTCCTCCACTGGCGATAATATTACCATCACGGCTGAAAGCAACAGTCCAGATAGGCTGCCCTTTATGCCCAGTTAATTCTTGATGCCCAGTTAATTCTTGAACTTGTTGCCATTTGCCCTCTTGATTTCGCCACAATCTAATTTTCCCGTCATCCCCTCCGCTAGCAAGAGTGCTACTATTCTTATCCCAGACAACAGTTCTTACAGAGCCATTATGTTCTCCTAAAACTTTATGAATACAATTGGTAATATCCCAGATTCTGATGGCATGGTCATCACTGCCAGCAACTAAAGTATTATCATCAATATAAGTAAGCGACCAAATCCAACCAATCTTTTCTCCACCCAAAAGAGCTTCTTTTGTCTTGGTCTTAACATTCCAAATGTGAATCTTACCGTTAGCATCGCCTGCTGCTAGTAACTGTCCATTAGGGCTAAAAGCTACTGAAAACACGCTTTCGATAATATCAGCAAAAACTGATTCAGCTAAATCCGAGTGAGAAAAGTTAAAGTTTTGTAAGTTAACTTCTTGTAGGTAAGCTCTCCAAACTGGTAGATCAGAAAAATTCCAAGGTTCGAGATTGCTTTTTGGATTACTATTTAATTGAATCAAAAGATTGAGAATATTGCCAGCCGCATAAGCTCCTTTTTGAGGTAAGTCTTTCAATTTCTCCAAAATTATACTTAACTTATTTTTTATACTATTTTCAGTTAGGTTGTTTTTTAGCTTTTCTAGGATACGAATAATTATATTGTCAATCTGAGCCTTGATGATATAATCACTGGCTTGAGTATTGAGCAAGCTATACTTATTTAAATACTTTATATTCTCAATATTCTCCATATTTAGCTCGTTATAAATTCCCTCGATCAATTCCAAGGTTAGATAGGTTCTCAGTGCAGGAATAAGATTGTACTTTATTTCATTATTTGATGATTCAAATCGAATTATTTTAACTAATGAAAAATCTTCTGTCAAAACGTCTAAAGCGTCCCTTACCTGAGCGATTGGAATTTTTGACAAATGAGCTAGATCATGAGCTAGAGCGACAAGACTAAGCGGTTCACGATGAATTGCCAACCAATACATAATCTGTTCTTCTATTGAGTTTGACTTCAAACGTTGAAGCTGACGTTCATAAAAATTTTCTATTCTTTGATAAACATATTGTTCTTTATTTTGCCCGAATTCCTTCAAAAAAACCTGTAAATTACTCTCATGTAAATTAGTAATATATTTTTGACAAATCTGGATTAAAGCATCAGGATTACCATCATAATGCTTAACAAATTCTTCAGTCTTATTTTTTAAATTAGATGGAATTGATAAGTGGAATTTCTCTTCTAACAATTTAATACTATCATCAGTTGCTAATCCTAAAATTTGCTTATCTTTAACTGAATTTTGTTGATTTGTTAGATATAAAAATTCTTTAGGCTCCACTTGACTGGTTAATACCAAGCAGCTTTTATGTGTACGTTTGATTACTGCATGGAGTAAATTGTTATAGTCTTCGTATCCCTGACGATAGTAACCTTCTTCA
Source organism: Nostoc sp. UIC 10630 (assembly GCF_010747425.1). Lineage (NCBI taxonomy): Bacteria > Bacillati > Cyanobacteriota > Cyanophyceae > Nostocales > Nostocaceae > Nostoc > Nostoc sp. UIC 10630. Next base: position 32,711 of record NZ_JAAGOG010000040.1, on the reverse strand, counting down.
TTGAGAATTGATTCAAAATTATCTAGTATTAAAAGACATTTTACTGTTTGAAAGTAATCATTTGTTAATCGAGATATTTGTTCAGGAAGAGTTTTCGGCAGATCGGTTGTCTGAGAAAAATTTTGTAGTTTTGGATGCTGGGATAAAAATTTGATTAGCTTTTTTAAAAGTTCTGTTAAATTTATAGAATTCTCAAGACTGAACCCAATAATACAATCAAACTCATCCTGAATTTCCTGAGCTAACCTTACAGCTAAAGTAGTCTTTCCATTTGCAGGTAAGCCTTTCAACAGAACTAAGCGATAATTTTCGTGGAGAATCCATTTTTTTAACTCAGTCAGTTCATCTTTACGTCCATAGAAATCTAAGGGATTTAGTATATCAGGAATGATTTCCCAAAGCAGTTGCTCGGTAGTATCTATAGGCTTAATTTTATTCAAAAAATTTTTTAACTTTTCTGCATTTATATCGTCTGCATTTATATCAAGACTTGAATTTACATAATCAATTTTTTCTATGAGTTTTTTCTTGTCTTTAGGAAATGTTAATGTTAATGAATACAGTCCAAGTGTAGATATCTCATAAGGTAATTTTCTAGCAGTGAATAATTCTTCTAGTCCTTCTTTTAGGGTTGAAATGACATCACTGTTTATTCGTTTCTTACTCTCTTTTTTCTCATCTGTTTTAAAATCTAATAACATATCTTGGTAACCCAATTGATTAATTAACTGAAATAAGACCTCAACAGTAACCCCCTCTTTAGGATCTCGGCTTTGTCTCCCTCCAGTGGCTGGGTTTTTTCCTGTTATTTCAATAATAATTTTATTATTTTCTTCTTTTTCTATTGCTGTAAGAGCATCTTTCCATCGTCGAATTCTTTCGTTATTTTCCTTGTCAGAATATACAAAACTGTCTTTATCAATTTTTGTAGTATACATGTATTGTAAAAGTGAAATAATAAGAATTAGCCCATTGATTTTCGCACCAATAGTATGCTTAGATCCTTTTCTTTTTGACATATATCCTTTTCTTTTTGTTTTTAATCTCTCTGGGTCAAATTCCCCGTCTGCTTGCAGCGGGGATAGGAATTTTAGCGCCCCGCACCTTTTACTATCAACTTGGCTAATTAGCCCCTAAAAAAAGCAATTATTAAGAAAAATTACAATAATACCGATCTGAACAACTCTAAGCTCCCCATAGTTACCCATAGTGAAAGTATAAGCAATTGTAGTAATTACTTACAATTATTCCCCATAGCTAGAACCTTTTACCTATAAGAGTTTTACTGCGATATTCCGTAACTAATTTCACACCGCCCCAAAGAGAGAATTTTCTTAGAAAACCAAATACAAGGTTTATCAAGCCTGAAGTTGATCGTCAGGGGATGACGTAATTCAGCACGCCCACGTGGAGTCTGGAAGCCCCGAAAAAAGTCTGGAGGTATCCCATGACAAATCTTTCAAGCGTTCATTTAGCGATCGTCGGCGGACATCCAAGGACTCGTCAGACAGTAATTCAAGCTCTTAAAAGAGAGCATGGATTGAAAAAGTGCCTCGAAGTGCCTCCTTCGTCTGAAACACGAACCAGTACAAAGAAGCTGAAGGCGAAACTCAGCCACTGTGACTTAATTTTGATAATTCCCGGTTATCTAAGCCACGCGACTACTGAGATTATTTTTCACCTCAAGCGTTCTAAGGCACTTAAAGGCAAACTTTTGATGCTCCCTTCCTGCCGAGGGATAAGCGGAGTTTTACGAGAAATTCTAAAACACGCTGCTCAAGCCTATTGCTAGAAGGTGTTCTAACGATAAAACCCTGCCCTAAATCGGATAACGATTTAGGGCAGGACAATTAAAAGGATTGTTCTTATGGTATCAAATGTAGACGTAAGAGAAGAACTAGCCAAATTAGGCAAATCTTTGCCAAAACCTCTCTACGTCTTTCTTCAGTTTTTCCTGACATGGATGACGGGGAAACCTTACCGAGGCCAACAACCGCTGTTTGAGCCAACCCGTCTTTATCAACTCTTGACAGCGCTGGGATCTCTGTTCGGCGGAGCCATAGCGAGTGCTTTGATCTGGAACTCCTCGCCGTTATGTTATCCACTACTACTTGTATCGTGGGCATTTACGGTTGGAGGCGCTCGGAAGATCCAAACGTGCATCAACCATCGCTGCGTCCACAAGCAGTTTTTTGAAGATGGACAAGATCGCTGGTTGGCAGAAATTTTGTCAACAATCCTGCTAACTCAGGATCGTGAAGGTTATTGGTACGACCACGTGAAATTACACCATCACGTGGATAAGTTTGCCACCTTCTCTCACGACCCCGACGCGCAATTCTTGTGGCAGTTAGGCTTTCGTCCTGGTCTAACTAAATAAGACCGATGAAAAGGTTAATCCCAATACTGTTCGGTTAACAAAGTTATCTGTTGAGGTGAGCAGGGGGAGCTGGGGAAGCGGGGGTAGCAGGGGGAGAGAAGAGCCATTGAACAGTAATTTTTTCCCCCCAGCCTCCCCAGCCTCCCCAGCCTAAAGAGCTTATCCGAACCGTATTGAGGTTAATCCCGTCTTCACTTAAGCAAACTAGCTGACGGGATTTAGCCTAGACCGCGCTCTGAGCAGATTTAATACCGAGTCTGCCTCAGAGCACATACTTAACCCCCTAAAGAATAAATCAAATGGTCAACACTAAACCATACTGGGAAAAGTTAAAACAGACTTTACTGTCTCCTGAGTTTCATTGGCTGTTTCTCAAAGCCCGCCTCAAAGTCAATTTTCTGACCTCTCCCCTATACCGCCGCTTAATGGCAGTGGGATTCACCGTTGTCGTAGTGGTGCTGGTATCAGTAAATCACTCTTGGCTGACATTTATCGTGGCATGGGCATTTCCTCTAACTGTTCTCTACCACATGGGCGCTTTATTACAGTTCCTTTCCGAACACGATTGGGCTGGTAGTGGAACTAACGAAAGCAAGAGCCACGGCCGCTTTTGCGGGGATACTCCGCCTTTCGGTCAATCCACTTTGGCTTGGCTGCGCTGGGGAATGCGGATGGTTTATCACTTGTTTGTTCGCATCGCCATCCTTCCAGGGGAGATGCCAGAACATGATTGGCATCATCATTCGCCCAAAGACCAAAAAGACTGGGCGAATGGAACTTATGCCCGGCAACGCCAAGTAGAAGGGGGTGGAGAATACACGGAGTTCTGGGGCTTAGAAAACGCCATTGACCATGTGTTTCAAGGCTTCGCTCAAGCGTCTGCTCCCTTGGAAGAACCCGAATCGAATTCTTTGGATGAGCTTCCGCGTAATTAACACCATCTAGTGGAACTGTATTGAACAACCTGGGAGTTGACAACCATTGCTCCCAGGATAATTTCGTTTGGCAGCACATCAACTACTTGTCGCCTGCCTAATTCCTAAAGTTTTTCTCAAACAAACGCAAAGATAGCAAGGAGTAAACCCAACCTATGTATGCAGATAATCAATGCAAGTTGATTGCTGTTGTTAACCCCCAGATTGAAAGCCCTAAGCTAATGAATGCTTTGGCGCATATAACGGCGGGTTTAGTAGCTAAAACCAATAACCTTGATGAGATGCAGTTTCTAAAATATGAGTTTCAAGCAGATTGGACTACTCCATCTCTGATTAGCCTTTACCCCTTTATTATTCTGAAGGCTAAAAACAACAACCAGCTAAAAACTCTACATCAAGCCGCTAACGAAGTCGGAATTTTACATAACGTTTTCACTGACTCTATGCTAGGAGCTTCAGCTATTGAGCAGATGGACAACACCAAAAACATCAATACAGGTGACCTAACTTACTTTTGTGTAGTCCTATTTGGAGCTTCTGACCAGTTAGCGGCATTAACCCGCAAATTCTCACTCTTCAAAGGTTGAGTTAACTAAATGGCGTTGCTAGGGCGATCACCATAGCTTTGAGTAGCTGGGGCTATCGGCTTTGTCTACTATGGCACACCTCGGCTCAATATCATATAGATAGACAATTTTTTAAGAACTCGTTGCGAATCATGCGGCAACGCGGAGTGGTAGGGGCAGGCTTGCGGGACTTGTCGGCCCCACTACTGATCCGGCTTGCCCGTCCCGAAGACCGCCTAATTGAGCGATAGCGGCAACGAGTTCGGTCTGCACAGCGCGGATCACAAGCTAAAACCACGATCCTGCTGTCTGAGCTTTTGTTGCTCCTCCCTGAGATGAGCTTCTAGCTCCTGACTCCAATCAGGATTATGGGTTTTGAGCCTTTTACCCTGTGGCAACAATTCTAATACTGCACTAGCGGCAAGATTCCCTTGCTCATCATTATTGAATGCTACGATCACCCTATTGAAACTCTTGAGAAATTCCATAGGTAGGTTATTCGGGTCATCAGCCACTATCAACATGGTTCTAGTTGGCGGTAGCCCTTTGCAACTTGAGATCAGGTAGGTGGCTGCTGACATCGCATCAATTGGTGTAGAACACAAAAAGACGTTTTCTACCTTGTCCGTTGGTTGCCCTCCCAATCTCAGATAAAACCAACCATTTGCTGTAGAGGTGTTTTGGTCGCACTCCACAGTGCGATGATTTTCTCTAGGCTTTGACCAAACTAATGCGCCAGTTTTTTCACCATCTAAATTACGCTTGATAAACAAAATATTTCGTTGCTCATCCATGTAAAGCAATTGATTATTATGTAATCCTTGCGAAATATAATCTGGTATGTAGCGTTTCTCGTTCAAATACTTGTGTAATACTTGCCAAACAACTTTATCCTCTGGTGGTGGAGTGAACTGAGGCTGTCGCTGTTTGTGTTCAATCTCTTGAAAGAGTTTTTCTAACTGCTCAACTGGGAGTGGTTTAACAGGTTTGAGCAGCAATTTATGAATAGGTTCATCATCACGTTCTGGTTGGTAGTCAACGCCAAGATGTTTTTGCAAACCGGGGAAGGTATAAGCTGCACCTAACTGTGTACCACTAAAAGCTTGCCCATCTTTCTCATAAGAAATGCCTTTAGACTTACCATTTCTAGTCCATCCAGTTCTTACACTAATGCCAGCTTGCTGCAACCGCATGAGCAGCGTTGGCATTTGGGGATTATCAACTCTGGCCCGATCAATTGTCTGCTGAAGTTCCTCTTTAATAGTGCGTCCTGGTGGCCGCTCAAGTTTACCTAGTTCATATTCTTCTTGCTCTCGCCTTATGCGCCTGATTTGTCCGGTGCTGGGTGTGCGTTGTAGTTTCTCTCTACTGCCCTGGACTTGCACCAAATTATAGTCAATTTCAATCTGTCGCAGCACTTTCTCCGAGCGCACATAATCCCAGGAATCATGGACTACTAGCCCTGTATCCATCCTGATTCTGCTGGCTGCAATGTGGATGTGGTCGTCGTCGGTGTTATGGTGGCGAAAGATAACAAACTGATTGGCATCAAAGCCCATTTCCTTCATGTAGCGATCGCCAATTTCGCTCCACTTCTCATCATCTAATTTATCGTCTTTAGCTGCTGACAACGAGACATGGTAAACAACACGTTCTGCATCAGAATTTAGTTGTCTCGACAGCTTAAATTCCCGCGCTAATTCACGGGCATTTCTCCCACTCATGTTGCCGCCGATTAGTTTAGCATCTTCGCGTGATTCTAGATAATCCAACAGCTTGCGAAAACCTCTGCCCTTAGTCTGCTTCCCAATCATCCTCTTCGTCTTCCTCTTCCGAATCTTCCGAATCAATATCAGGTGAGGCAATGTCTCGTCTGCACTGATGCAGCAGTTCTAAAAGTTCTCTTAGCAGTTCTGGATCAGCAGGTAAAGTTCGCCCCATTAATATAGCTATGTTGGTGGCTTTGACAAGCTGGTTGAGGTTGTTCCCGATTTGTCCTAATTCCCAATATGTTTGTAAGCTAATTTTGCTCAGTCGTTTGGGTAATGGACGCATCAACGCATTACGTCTCATCAGTTCACTTGCTGACATCCCCGCATCAAGTGATTTTATTCGCAGCAAGTCCAGTTCGATATCGCTCAAACGAACTGGAAAAATATGCTTTCGGATTAGAGCTTTTGACTGCTTGCGGTTCGCCATAATTCGAGAAGATATCGGGACATTGCGAGGGGGTTTTTCAAGGGGGGTTTCCCCACTTGAACCAGTCTGCCGTTCGAGCGCAGCGAGACAAAGCGTAAGCTTTGAGGCATGGCTGGCTTCTAGCCCAAATACGGGGGTGTGCGATGTGTCGAGTGCTACGTATGTACGGAGGACACAGCAGGAGGCTGGGGGCGAGAGTACAAAGGCGTAGCCGTGCTGCTGACTATCCTACAACCTACAGAGGGATATATCAACGGCGCAGCCGCAATTTGAATCAAATCAAGCAGTCGATAAATTCTGGTTCAGCGTAGCCGCTACAGAGTCGGTACAAACGGCGTAGCCGCTATATGAAAATTCTCTGATTCAGCGAAGCTGGCACACAAAATAATAGTCCGGCGTAGCTGTAATACGAAACGATAATTCAGCGTAACTGTAATAGTCAGATTTTTTAGCATTAGCTTGAATAAGAAGACCAGCGAAGCTGCCACGCTAAAAAGTATAAGGCGTAGCCGTGATGCGAAGAGGTAATTCGGCGTAGCCGCAATAGCCGATTTTTTTAGCATTTTGAAAACCAATTGGTACAAATTATTTCAAATAGCCGATAATTATCAGTTAATCGGGATTCACGAGATAACCATGAGTGAGCATCAGAATTCAGAAGTGATTACGAAAGAGAAGATTGATAAGGCCATCAATCTGCTAAAGAAACAGAAGCCGAAAGAGCGAGAAGATGTATCGGATAGAGAGGCCATCAGGAAAATGAGACGGTATATTGAGAAGCTGACCTCTGATAAGTATGGCTACAGTTATGATGAAGTGTCAGAGATGCTGAAAGGTCTGGGCATCAATTTGAGCGGCAGCAGAATCAAATATTTAATAGGCGAGTTAAAGAAAAGCAGCCGTCGCCAGAAAAAAACATCTTCAAGCGATGATAATAATTCGTCATCAAATCTGGCTACTGAAACTCAGCTAGCAGTTGTAAATACTGCATCAGATAAAGCTAGTAGTGAGCCAGAGGAATCAACAGTAAATAGTGCAAAGGGCAAGAGAAAAAGTAAACAGCCTGCACCGCAGCAGCAACAGCCTGAATCAAACCTGTAATTAGAAAAATCCTATGAATATAGAATTATTAATTGGAACATGGCTGTTAACTGGAAGCATTTCTCTAAACGCCCAAATTAAATTTATCGGTGATGAACCAGATCCGAATGGTGTCGAAAATTGGTTGAATGGTAACAGCAATAATTTAATTGCTCAGGTAGAAGCAACCGAAGGACTTACTCTAACTATCTCGTCAGATGGTAAATTCTTTGAAGAAAGAACAGGCGAACCAAAAGTTTATTGGTATGACAGAGAAGGAGTATTGGAGTCTGAAGTTATACCGTTTAACGGTCATCTAAGTTTCTATGACTCTAAAGCCTTCTTATTGCTTGATGAGCCGATATCGTGGGCTGTACCTAGCGATGAAGTTAATAAAAAAAAGCTCAGATACGATGATGGTGACACGAAAATAGCTGATAGCATTGAAGTTCAAGGCGAACAGCTTATACGAACCATCTCAGTAGTAACGGATGAACTTTACTTAGATAGAGTGATTATCGTATACAAAAAAGCAAATAAGTGAAGTCTGATAACAGTGCGCTCACGGTTAGCCAAAACCGCAGCCAGCAGCACAGGAGCAAGAAGAGGAACCGGGACTAACTAGGAAGCAAACAGGTTAGCTTTTGTGCCAAAAATTTACAATGATGACGAAATATAAACACTAACTATTGATGATTTGGAGTAGTTGCAATCAATGATTAACAGGGAAGAGGCAATAGCAAAGACAAAAACAATTTTTAATACTGCTTCTGATTATTTTGATGCTCCAGCTTTATCTTTCTGGAATCGGTTTGGACAACAAACCATTGAAAGGCTCTCACTAAGTTCTGGTGAACAAGTTTTAGATGTTTGTTGTGGAACTGGTGCTTCTGCGATTCCAGCAGCAGTACGTGTAGGGTCTAATGGTAAGGTTCTAGGGATAGATATTGCCGAATCCCTGCTGGAACTAGCGCGTCATAAGTCACAGCAACAAGGTCTGGAAAATATAGAGTTTCGATATGGGGATTTTGAAAATCTCGGTTTAAAGGACGAAAGCTTTGACACAGTTGTTTGTGTTTTCGGGATTTTCTTTGTTCCAGATATGGTTGCAGCAGTTCGAGAGCTTTGGCGTATGGTTCGTCCTGGGGGGAAACTAGCAATTACGTCTTGGGGAAAGAAGGTGTTTGAACCTGCTAATCAAATATTTTGGGATGCGATTAAGGCTGAACGCCCAGATTTGTATAAGAATTTTACGCCGTGGGATAGGATTGCAGATCCAGCTTCACTGCAAGCACTACTAGAAGCAGGTGGCGCGACACAGGTAGAAGTTTTCACAGAAGTAGGCACTCATGAACTGGCTTGTCCTGAAGATTGGTGGACAATGGTCTTAGGTGGGGGACTCAGAGGTACAATCGACCAACTAGATCCAATAACAAAAGAACGTATCCGAAAAGCAAATATAGAATTTTTGCGGAGTAATCAGATTAATTCACTATTCGTAGATGTCTTATACGCTATAGGACAGAAATAATTGTAGATAGCGAACTACAGATAGCAACCTAATACATTGCTCATTCGCCAGCAAGTTCTCGCGCAATATCCATATTGGCCGCCAGTACTCGCACGATTTCAACAGGGTTTTCCCCTCGATAGATCAGGAAATAGCGGGGATGCACCAACCAGAAACGAACGGGTAACGGTGTCAGGTCAGAACGATACTGCCCTATCCTGGGATTATCTGTCAGCAACTCACAAGCAGAAAGCAGTTTATCCAGCATCCGTTCGGCAGCATCTAGATTATCTCGCGCAATATAAGCGTAAATCAAAGCCAAGTCTTCTTCTGCTTGCTCAGAGAGAACATAAGGTTTTGGGTTCATCACTCGGATTTTTTCATCAACTTTTGCGCTTTGTTACGAATGCGTAAGCGTGCGCCTTCAGCAGTCAGACTTTGGCCATTGTCAAGTTGGCTTAGACCAATGGCAATCTGTTCATTGAGCCACAGTTTATATTCCTCGGAATGGTCGTTAAAGCGTTTCAACAGACGCAATCCTTCCCGAATCACTTCACTTTGAGAATGGTACAAACCAGACTCAACCTGTTTCTGCACAAACGCTTCTAGCTCAGGAGTCAGGGAAATATTCATTTATGCCTCACCTTATAACCAGAATAGCTATTATAATAACAGTTTTTGTTATTACTGGCTTTGCAGTTGTCTTTGTAACCTTGCGATGACAAACCAGTTTTCATCATCGGTTAAATTCGTAACGTTTTTATTACTACCGCTATTAAGACTATCTAATAGCAGGAATAATATTTTTTCAAACGTAGCCCAGCCCTAGAAGCATTACAATTCTCAAAGCTTTAGTTTAATTAGACTGATGACGTTCACCTATTCTCTATACCCAGATAATTGGTCAGAAATTGCCACGGACGTTAAGCAACAAGCTCAGTGGCGTTGTCAAAAGTGCGGGTTACACTGCATACCGCCTGGTGAAAAAACATCACATCTAACACGCTCAAAACGCAGGGTGTACACCCTACAGGTTCATCATTGGGACAGAAATCCAGCAAATAACCACAGAGGCAACCTTATAGCTCTTTGCAGTGGTTGTCACCTTTTATACCATAGAGGTGGGAAATCAAATGTTTCACCGGGGCAGCTATCTTTGTGGTAAATAAGTATGGATGATGATACTCAAGAACTAATCGCAATTCAGCAAGAACTTTCAGGAATCAGCTCACGCCTGAGAAAGATTTTTCCGTCAACTCATCCCCAATTTGACAGCGTGTTTGAAGATTTGGGTGCAGCTGGATATTACATCCGCGAAGCTGGTTATCGTCTGGAATCAGTTCTTATGACTGTTCAAGGTGATAGCGCAGGTTCTGCGAGTGATGCAGAGATTTCAGAAACTGAAATTGAGTAAACTTCAGTAGGCAAACAACGAAAGAAAGTCATCAGCAGTGAAGCCCTAACTTGAGGGCTACAGAAGTGTAAAACTCGCCGCATCGCCCTAGTACTACCAATAACTTCGGCAACTTCCGCCACCCCCTCTAACAGGTGATCTGGTGATGACTCCGATTCAGCAATCAACATCGGGAAGTATGTACGGGCTAGCCACTTTTCATCATCGTCTAAGTCAGCCAAATTTTTATTACTACCGCTATTAAGACTATCTAATAGTAGGAGTAATAATTTTTTAAAGTGCTGCCAGCCCCCCCATCTCTGGGTAAATCGGCTCACCCAAGCTTGGGAGATTTCAGCAATATTCGCGATCGCTGGTTGAGTAATTTTCTGTTTTGACTGCCAAAGTTGGGTTAGGGCATTGACTATAGCGTGACCTGTCTGCTCACTAGCTTTACCCGCTTCGGGGCAGAGTTGGAAAGCATCAACGCTTTCTAATTTAACTCCTGGTAATTCACGATCAAGGAAACCCAAATCATAGTCAGCGCAGAAGTAGAATGTTAGCTCCACATTGGAGCGACGATGAGCGCGTAATCGCCCAATCTCTTGGATGATTTCTGCACGGATCAGGTCTGTGAGATACTTTTGGAAAGCGCTATTTTTATCTTCCAGGTTGACTGGTTCACCAGTCATCACCTGATATTGTGCTGCTAAAACACCGATGTTTTGATAAGGAATGCCGAAACTTGCGATCGCATCACACTCACTAAACCTGTTAACACCACGCCCATCGACAAAGTGACCGTATTCTGTGCGGCCCTCGGTTTGGGTTGCAATTTGTTTCCAATCGATAATGCCAAGGGTGGGGCAGAGTTTTTTCAAGGTTTCTTTGAGGGCATTAACGCGGTTGCTGAGTGGAAGAGAGCGATTTTTAGGCAGTTTACCCAGCCCAGTAACGTTGACGACTTTTAAATTGCCGTAGTCTGGGCGTTGTTGCTCAATGACTAACACAGGATCATTGATGCCCAGTTTCAATTTCAACTGTTGAGATTTGAAAGTGGCATCAAGGTAAATATTAAATTGGGCAGATTTAGCCAATTCAGTATGTTTGGGGTTTCGGCGGTAAATGCTGAGTACACCCCATTGAGACTGAAAACTACCGTCACCTTTCCAAGCTTCGAGAAAGTCAGGCAACCAGTAATTAGGCAAGTCAAGAAACTCCCTGCCTGCCGTTCGTGCGCTGTCTTTAACTACCTTTTTGGCAGCATAACGAGCCGCAGAGCTTTTTTTGAGTTGTTTATCTTGGGTAATATCAATTGAGTCCAAGTCTTCTAAGAAAGTCAAATCAGGTTCTGAGGCTTGGCGAATGGCTTCGATATCTAAGCCTGTGGGGAAAGGGGGCAGCAGCGCTCGGATGCTGGCATCATCAAACCCGTAGCGGTCAGTGGGCTTAAGTTGTTGAGTTAACAGTTGGTGTAAAACTTTTAGTGCAGGTTGCAGCTGTGACATTATATTTGGTTCTAACAGTAGCAGCTTGCCTACAGTGGTTTCAAAATCGTTGCGGTTCACATCAAGCGAACGCACGGGCTTGATGAGTGTGCCAGCTTCTTCCCATAACCGCCCAACGGTGAAAGTTTGTTCAGCAGCATTAGTTAAGGTGACAGGGGTAGAGTCGGGGTGCGCTCTAAGTTCAGAATAATTTTGAATAACTGTGCGTTTTTGAAAGCGGAATCCAAAACCGTCACCACTGGCAAAACGGCACTGATTTTTAAGGGAACAACCGCCACAGATGGGGCTGATGCCGCTCTCTTCAAAATCTAAACTGCTAAAATTCTTGTTACGAAATGCGTTAAATAAATAAGTTCTGTGACAATTGCCGTCAGTGTCGGCAGTCTCACCCGCTTTAGTCCACAGTTTAAAGTCCTCACCTGTAGGAGTTTTGCGGGTGGGATCTAGTTTAAAGCCGTTGTGACGCACTGGTAAGTCAACAAAATTCGTCTCAATGGGCAGTGTGGATGGGTTTCTGTGGTTGGCATCCTGGTAAATTAGTTTATCAACGCCGAATAAGGTCGCTGTCAATTGCCCCGCGTTGTAAGACTTGCCCAATCCTGGATGGGAATTATCTAAGATTTGTGTCCAGCCCTTAGAAACAGCTTCCACCCAAGCGGCAATGTGTTCATCCGGCTGGCAGGAGATAGAGATATTGCCTGTAACTTCAGTTATGTACGGGATATTGCCGGGCTTGTAAATAATTACATTGGGCGAAGGCGTGTCAATTTCGGGTAAGAGCTTTGGTGTTGGTGGCGCTTTAAATCCTTTAAATATCGAACTAAATGGAGCGATCGCTTGCTTTAATAAATTTTGGAAGCTGCTCAAGTCCTCTCTAACTCGCCCAAGCTCCCACTGTTCACGGCTAATTACTCCTTGGTCGCCGAGGTTATATTCATACTGCCGTTTAGGGAACCGAAAGCCATACTGTTTGGCAATGTGAAACAGTGTACCGATTGAGATTCCCCCACGTCTAAAACTGCGAATCTTAGCGTGGATGTTCCAAGTTGAACCTTTGATGCTGGGCGACCACTGTTCGGCGATGATTTCCGCTTCAGATGCCCCATAATGGTTAACCAGTGCCATCAATACCTGACGGCATTCGTCATAGTTACCGCTTCCTGGGGTGCGCGGTGGGATGAATGAAAGCGCGTTTTGGATTAGCTGGTCAATGTCCCAGCCTTCAGTGAGGGAAATCTCACGCCACTCTTTACGCCGTGACTCAATTTCTTGAATTCGTAGCTGATACTCAATACGCTCAATTTGCGCGATCGCGATCGCTTCACTTATCCATTCTGCTGGTAAAGTGGCTTCAGGGTTGACTAGTGGGAATTCGGCCTCTGTGCTGCCGTAAAATACACGGGAAGCGTCTTTACAAGCTGGGTCATGGGGCAACTGCTGCATGAGGAAGCGTGTACAAGCTTCTACAGTATCAGCACCCTGAACATATTCGGGCAGAAGGAAAACCAAACGAAATTTATGCCATTCTGGTCTGTGACTGGCAGTAGTGTAAATTAAAGCACAGTGTTTTTTAATGAAGGGATGGGCTAGGGCTTCTTCTATGGTTAATTGGTGATCGTAAACTTTGATGTAATTCCCGTTTTCGTCTTTAATCGGCTTATCATAAGCATCACGGGCGATATTGGAATTATCAATGTCGAGTAGTAGCCACTGAGAACCGATAATATTGGCCTTACTGCGCCATTTGCCGTTTAACAGTCCGGCACAGATAGCGTGACCTGCTTTAATATGTTCCTGGACATCGGCTAGAGTGCCCTCTACATCAATGAAGTTACCGGCCAGCTTCTTAAAGTCCCAGTCTTTGTTTCTGCCAGTGGCGTTAAACGCAAACTTGATTATCCGACTCTCAATCAACTCAAGTTTTGTCTTTACAGCAGAAAAAGTTTCTGATTCAGCTGCTGACTGTGCTGATACTGAGTGATTAAAATGTTGTAATGGTGACATGAGAGCTATTCCTCCTGAAGTGTGTTGGAGGAATTGGAGCTATCCCGAAAGTAATCTTTTAGTACAAACGTTCAGAATATAAGAACAAAATTACATAAAATTCCTAAAACGCTGTTTACATCTGGTGAGCCAGTGTTACATTGGCTTTACACCGAATCATGTACGATAAAATTACTGTTAGGGATATTAATTAGGCTTCGACACCCGATAACCCCAATTCCCTTTGAAAACCCTGCTGTCCTACCGGGACGCGGGGTTTTCGTTGTTTTGCCTATGAGTACTTGGCTAAAGTCGCCTTGACAAACTCGATTACTTCCTCCTGTTGAATAATAAATGCAGTGCCTTTTCTTCTAAGAGCCAGAATTTTCATACTTCCAACTTCAGAATAAAGGTGTGAATTGTGATCAATAGCCGCCTTGGTGGGAGGCCATAAGACCAAAACTTTTGCTGAGGGCGTTTTTGTAGCTTCACGGGAAGACATTGCAAACAAGTCTCTGTTCTTGCTTAACCACTTCTCGTAATCTGCTAACTCAAGCAGTGGGCAAGGGTTCCACACTTTTAGTCCATGTTTCTCTTTCCTCTTGATCTGCAAAACCTCTCTGGCTTCGTTGTAGACAATCTCCTTATCTCCTATTGAGCGAATGGAGATAAACAGGTGAATTTTTCGCTCAAATCTCACAAACAAGTCGATAGGGTTCTTATCTTCTATCTTCAGCACTGGAAAGACTTGTATTCCCTCACTTTTAAACTCATCCAAAAGTAGGGCTGTTAATTTTTCCAACCGCGCAAGTTTTTGAGTTACCACCAATGGCTTGTAAGCCAATCCAAAAAGTAACCAGCCAAATGGATGAACTATGCCTCCTGTAGCCAGCGCAGCACCACCAGCCGCTAGAGCTTGAGTGGAAGCATAGTCTTTCGCCTCCCTAAGCATCTCTAATGCCGGTTCGTTGTGCGGCGGGAGTTGAAAATCGCTTGGTGGGTCTTTCAGGGTCAACATTATACGCGATCGCCTTTTGTTTGCTCTGAGTCGATAATTTTATTTGTTCTCTTTTTTTCGTTCTTTATATTGAGCTATCCAATCCGCAAGTGCGATGCTAGCAAGATTGGAAACTGATCGTTGTTGCTCATCGGCAATTGCTTGTAGGTCGTCTAATAATTCCTGTGATGCCATATAAATTGTTAATCGTGGTTTTTTTGTAGCCATTACGCATAGAAAGTATGCTTTATGGAGCTATTAAATACCACTTCTAAGCTATTTGCAATTGTTGTAAGAGAAGTGTTGACACTTTGCTTAACTTCACTTACTATATTAGTGTCAAGGTTATCGATACGTCAATAACTTAAGGCAGACGCAAGTAAGACCCAAGCACAAAACGCTAAGGCGATTTCCTCTTGAAGGTTGCAAGGGTTGCAAGCGCTGTTTTGAGAGCATTCAACTATTCACAGCAATATCTGCATTGCGTCCGTTCATTTTCAACGGTCGAGGTAATTGTGCGTGTCTGCATTAGGACAGAGGATTCATGCATATCAATTTACGCAACTTAGAAGCAATCAACGAACTACCCTTTGAGAGAACAATGCTTAATCAAAATCAATTACGAAGGTTAGAAGCAATAGATCGCTGGCTCAGAGAAATTCGAGATTCAAAGGAATTCAGACAACTGGAATACTCTCCAGATGTGATGCTGGGAGATGCAATTCAAGCAGTAGGCGAACTATTGGACGAACACGAATCCTATGATTACAAGCCCACGAATTTTACTGATGACCAGTGGCATTCATATCTAAAACAGAAGCCAGTAATGCACATTCGCCGTGTAATTCCAAGGCGTGAAAAGATTAACTCATTCATACTAAATGGAGCGTCATCAGTAGCAATTGTGAGCTTGGTAACTACTAGTTTTATGGTAGTTGGTTCTATCTTTTGTCACGGCTTTGACCGGATTGAAGAAAGCAGAGGTGAGGAATATCAACCCACATGGATTTACAACGCCAAAATTTTTGAAGGAAGCGCGATCGCATCTATCGCCGTCTTCCTGGGTGCAAGCTTGACGGGCGCGTGTGTCGCGGGAGACAAGAATGATGATTGATAAAGAGCTTGTAGGATGCGTCACGCTATTGAGCCAGAGCAAAACTTACTGGATTAATGGAACGCTGTACAGATATTTAACAAGCAGTGACAGTATCAACCACACACAATATTATTTCCGTCCTTTACCGCGTCAGTCTAAGAGTGCTGACTTAAAGCTCAATCGTGACAAGGTGTTAAGGCGCTGCTACGAAGTGCCGAGCTTATATAAACAGCACACAGCAGAGATAAATCACAACTCAATACAGTTGAGTTTGTTCTAACCATTGGTAACATCTATTACCGCGCGTCGCGGACAAAGGCTTTGGTACAAGCGCGTCAACTAGTCCAAAAGGGGCGTATTCGCGGGGGTAAATGAGAAAGTGTCAGTAAGTCTTAAAAGCTGACAAACCTTGTTATTACGTGGTTATAGCCTCGGAAAAGTAAGTTCTTCGTGATTTGTCAGATTTATTTTCCAAGGTTATTGATAGTCGTCAGCTAACTGCTCATATCAAATAACTGGATTCAGCTAATTACATACATCAAATACCTTGGACTTGTCTGGAATGGCAGTTAATTTTATACACACTTAAGCATTAACCAGGAGAAAAAGTGGCGACGAAAGAGTATATAGCTAAGTATCGCCAGTTGAAACAGATTTACGAGCGCGAGTTAAACAAACAGATTGCTGATATCACTTGGTATCGAGTGGTAGCAACCTTAAAGCAACACTTCAGTTTTGAAGTACAGGCAGTTGATGCTCAAAAGATAGTTGAAGGTTTCGCTGGACTAAAACGGCGCTACGGCAGTTTTACGGGTCGTGGTGAGGGGTTTAGCGAACGCTGGCAAGCATTTAGACATTTCTATGAGTTAGATGCTCACTACGACGGCAGACAGTTTTTAGAAATTCTTGCAGACTATCTCAAAATCAATCTTTCTGACGTACCGCGCAGTACTCGTTATTACTGGTTTGAGAAAGCCGGACTATCTTTTAAAGCTGAAAATACCTACCACAGCAAAGATTTAGCACTTGTTGCGTTTGTTGCTGCTAAATGGGCAATCAACAGACGACCGCAAACGATGAAATCCGCAACCATCGAAGTTTTAACACTAGCCCTCTAAGGAGCAATCATCATGTCTGACAAATTTACTAATAACGTCCGCGCTCGTTTGTACAAACAGGGTTATCAAGGATTTACTAAAGATGATTACACAACGGCTGCCCTTGCTGTCGAGTGCGATGACCTTGACAATCCCACCAAAGACCAATTGAGCCAAGCCGTTGACTATCTCAAAGTCAAATCGACAAGCCAATTATCTGTAATTGATGAACCCGTTGAAGAAACGTTTCTAGTAGGGGCAGAAGATGCACAACCTGACGCTGAACTTGATAATAGTCAGCTTACGGTCGCTTCCCAAGAGATTAACAGCATCACTGTAACTAGTGAAGATAAGCGTCAAATTGTAACAGCCCAATCATCGGCGCTGGGGTTTGAGTTAACCGAACAAGAAACATTGAGCATTGCTCTTAACGTTGACGACACTTTTACCGACTACAGCCAATTCATCAGTACTGTAACGGCTGCAATCAAGAACTACGTTGATCAGAAATTTGATGTCATTGAGCAATCATTTGAGACTAACGCCCAAGACTTGCGAGAACACGTAACCAACAGAGCTTCTAGATTGAACCAAAAGGTTAACAACTTTTCAGGAGACATCAAAGCGGATATGGGAGTCATCCGCCAAAACATTAAAAGCACCCAATTCTCAATCCTCGCAAGGTTCAAAGCAGCTCAATAGTAATGAATTGACGCTTTTAGAGTGCTTGGGGATTCGGTGGGTGAGAATGAGCTACTTCTCAAGAATTGCTGTTAGCTTATGTGCGCTCGGTGCTGTTATTTTACCCTTGTATAGCTGCTTGTATCTGCCAATGCTAGAGCAATCAAGCTATCAGCAATATCTCAAACGGAAGTCAGCTATTGAACAGTATGTAAGGCGAATGGAGTATCACTGCAACCAAATATTTACCCCATCAAAGGAGTATCGCTGTGAAAAGTTCAATGAAGCTAAAAAATCTGGTAACTTCCAAATCACGCCACCTAGAGCGCCAATTAAAAACTAAATTTAACGCATCTACTAACTTAGTAGTTAGAGCGCTAAGAGGTGATAAATCAGCCCTGAAGCTGATAGGTCAAATGGGTAATGACGGGGCAAAGATTAGTGAATTCGCCCCACAGGTTAGAGAGCAGATGTTAGCTGCTATTAAGGGGACTGAGGACTTAAACATAGTCCTTAGCGACATCTACAAACAAGCAGGTGTTAGCGGTGAAAAAATTGAAAGAGCAGTACAGTCAGCAATTTTAGCTGATACTCACCTAGCGAATATCTTAGAAGAGATGAAGCTTGATTTTGCTTCATCCAAGGAGAAAGAAGCGCTACGCCATCAACAAGCAACAGACCATCTATTGCTGAAAGCATGGGTGGATAAACACATGATGCAAGTTGACGGTGAATACAAGATGTTGCAGACAGAATTGCAGACAGATATTAGACAACAAACAATTGACCTGCAACATGATAGAGAATTGGGCAAGTATTACTTAGAAATGGGTGATAACGCTCGTGACGATTTCAAACCTAAAAAGCAATATGCAGGGCGCTCCATTGTACAAAAAATCAAGGATGCCCTAATAGGTTTCTAATAACTAAACCCGTCACTAACTTTAGCCGTTTGCTGACGGGTTCGAGAAATACTCTGATGCTGATATGACATACGACATTGATGATAGTCAAGAAGAAGTAGTAAGCGAAATCGCCCCAGATACGCCGTTACCAAAAGACTTAATAGAACACTTGGAGTCCCGTAAGCAGCACCGTAAAGATGTTATCAATACAACTGAAAAATTGACCCGATTCTTTGTTGGCTGGTCGCTAAATTCTACGGGATTCTTTATAGCTAAATATCTCTTAATAACTGGCGGTGGCGTTAATCTCTGGTTGGCAATTTCGCTCTCATTTTCTATATGCAGCGTTGGCTCTCTCGCTGGGTTAACGGGCTTGAGAGTTAATTACAACAGTGACGGACTAGAGGTAGATAATATGCAAAATCTTATAAAAACTGCTGGGGGCTTGGTGTTTGCAGGTATCACAACTTGGTTAGCAGTCAAAGACCATCAATATTTTGAGAATTTGACTAAAGAAACAGTCACGCAGATTAGCCAAGATATCCAAACCATTGAAAAACAGAACCCGCAATCAGACCCTTGGGTAAGTATTGCAGTCGCGTTGGCTTTATTCATTGGCTCTATTGCAATTATTTTTAAGGGGCGCTCATGAAACAAGGTGTTTTCGAGTTAGCGCTGGCAGGTGTGTGTGGTGTAGCCGCAATCATCGGGCTGGCAACATCGCAAACACGCCAGCCCTACGATTTGACACAAATTCAATTTTGTCCAAGGTCAGCGAATGGTATAGAGAGTCAAGCAACCCTAGATAAGCGTTTTTGCAACCAGCCGCGTTTTGTCCTCACTGAAGAATGGCAACGCTATGGATTGTATGGCAGCATCATTCCCTACAAGGGCGATGCTATTCAATGGGTGCGTGATTTGCCCACAGATAACCCTAATCAGTTGCTTGGATATGGGATTGCAGTTATTGGGCTATGGGGTGTCGTGGGTTGCTTGCTCGTGCGTTCGCAACGCCTCAAGCGCACCGATTATGAACTGGGCGAACTCGAAAAGACTGGCGACTATGCAACTTGGCAGCATAATAAGTACAAACGTGAAATTAAGCAGCATTCAACCCAGCTTTACACTGAACGCTTGAAAGATGGATTAACTGACCTAGACGTTCATTCTCGTAAAGAGTTGGGGCTAACCGATGAGGAAAATGAACGCGCTAAGGCTCGAATTCAGCTAGAGGATTTTATGAAAGCCCGTGCTGTTAATCATTCTGTGATGGATAAAACCATTGCTGAGAACTTGAGAGACAGGGCGAAAGCTGACCAGGAACGCGGCAAGATTGAGGGCAAAACCAAGGGAGCGATCGCAGACAGTGACAATCAGCAATCAGTTGATCAACAACGAGCAAACCAACTGATAGAAGCGCTCAAAGCTCATGAGGATGGCTGGCTGTGGAAGATTATCGACAATCAAAAACCCGTTTGGGTGCTAGGAGAAGCCGGAAGCGGTAAATCAACCCTAGCAGCGTCGATTGTGATGCTTAGAGAAAATCTGTTTGATATGCCCTTGTATCAGCTTATAGACGCGCACTCCGGGGAAAATCTCAGAAACGCATGGAGATACTTAAGCCCTCAGTTGATAGCGCAAACAGAAGAAGAGATTGGACTTGCTTTTGATGATGCCCGTTCACGCTGGCTAGACAGAATTAATAATCAACCATCCAAGCGACCGCAACAGTTACTAGTTGATGAATTCACTAACTATTCTGAGTCAGACATCACAAAGGAGCCTGCCAAAAAGTTTGTTAAAGCATCTCTTAGTGACCCTAGAAAAGCTGAAGAAAGATTAGTCTGTATTGCCCATTTCTTCACTAATACCGCCGTTGGTGGAAGTGATGGAACTGCCAAAGGTAGAGCCAGAGGAACTATTCAAATTGACCGCAAAACCGCCGATGGTAAGACACCTTTAAAAGTTGCAACAATTAACGGGTTAAATAATTCAGATGGGGATGCAGAAGTAGATAAAAAGGTGACAATTCCAGCTTGGTTGACTCCCGAAAGCATTCACAAGCATTTTAACGGTCAGCCAATTGATTTTGATGATTAATCGCTGAGAAACATTTCCTTAGTTTGCTGAGGGTGCGTGAGCATATCGCCTCATAGTCTGGCTTCCTGCCCTTTGAGATTCGCCCTCTGCTAGAGAAGCGGCGAATTCCCCCAATCACTGCTGCAATACCTCTAGCGCACCGGAAGAACATCGGCAGTCATACAGGAGATACAGCCCAACTTTAAGGTAAAAGGTCAACGGTTCAGTTTAGAGGAGTTGAAGCGATTGTTTAACGAACTGGTAGAAGCAAGTCAGTTATAGAAATTGGCTAGAGGTTAACTCGAAATTATAGTTGGTATTTAGTTTTAAATTTAAACTTCTGCCCGAAGCTTCTCAATCAGGTCATCCTTTGATAAAGCCGGGTTATTTTTATAAAAACATTTAGCTTTTTTAAGAAGTTCATACACTTTTTGAGAACCTGCCTCAATTCCAAAATAAATTATAATATCTTCTGGTAAAAGTGGGAAGGTAGTTAGTTGTTCTTCTAATATAGAGCTTAAAATAAGTTGTTTAGCTTGGGTTTTAAAATCAGAGTCAATTGGAAGAGTTTTTAAAAAAGAAGACCATTTGTTTTGATATTTGTTTCTAATACTTACAACATCTTTTGAAATGCCTAAGTCACCAGTGATTTCACGAATTAAGTTATCAAATTCCCAAGGAGAGAAGTAACGCTTACGGCGTACACTCCATTGATGTATAATTTCATCTCTAGATTCATCATTTTCTATAGCTTCAATACATTTTAAAAGTGCTTTTAAAAAAAATTCAGCATCTTGAATTAGGCTAATTAAGCAACTATCCCAAGTTTGCTCATCTATAGGTAGAGAAGTTTCACATTGCTCCTTAAACCATTCATTACATGTTCTTTGTACCTTATTATTATGATTATCTTCAGTAGCAATATTATGTTGAAAATAAGTACGAAGAGAACGCACTAATTCAAAGTGCTTACCTAATTTTCCATCTATATCTAAGCTATACTCGGTTACACTGAAGCGTTCAATTAAAAATTTAATATCTGATTTTTTACCTGCTTCCCAGTATAAAGTGTAGAGCCAAGAAACTACACGTTGAAAATTTAACTCTGATATAGAACTATTAGTTAGTTGGATACTTATACTTCCAAAAACGGTTTCTCCACTATTAATTTTGACAGCTAAAAAATCAATTTCTTCTTTATAATTATAAAGTTTTTTATATAATATCAGAACCTCCGTAGAAAAACTCATGTTTACTTTCTCTTATCCTGATATTTTTCGTAATATGCGATTGGATCTGCAATGGGCCCTAGAAAGTTGAAAGCTAAATGAAATTCTCCCAGAGATTCTCCTTTTCTGATATCCGGTCTTTGAAAAATATTAGGCATAAAATTTATGAGACTACGTTGTAACTCCGATACATATACTTTACCTATTTCGTTAGAATTATTATGTATCCAAGCGACTTCTCCTGTATATTTTTTGGGTTGACCCTCAGAGTTGCTGGCAATATAGCTACGAATTATACGTCTACGTCCTTTGATATCTACCAGATTTTCTAGTTCCTTAAAGATAGTCAAAGATTGTTGAACTTGATCGAGATGAAAAGTAGATAAACCCTTGAGATAGGTTAATGATGGATTTTCATAAAAATCACTTGTTTTCATTAGAGACTCTACAATTTCTAAACATTCAAGCCAATCCTCACGATTAAACGGAAGAGTTTCTCGCTCTCCACAAAAAAGTCTTTTTCCAGTCTTGCTTAACCACCAAACTTTAAGGAGTAAAAATAGTGTACGAGCATCATAATTAATTGCTTTACGATGTTCTTGTAAATATTGAACTGCATTTTTAGCTAATTTAATTTCATTTAAATCTAAAGCAGTTTCCTTAAATAATATTTCTCTGACAATTTCGTAAGCTTTTAAATAATAGCCAGCACTGGAACCTAGTTTGATTAATCTTTGGAATGCATCTTCGGAAATTTTATCATCTTTAGTAAGTTTTCCGATGGACATTCTATGACGTTGAAATCTTTCGGAATCTTTAGCAGATAAATCTCCAGCTTCTGCAAGGGTGAAGGCATGATATATATTAGCTTCTATCTCATATCGTGATTTTAAATCAAGGTCTAATGTACGTAGAATAAAATCACTCGTCCAGCCAATAACATCAATGGAATAATAGCTATCTGGCACTAGAGCAAAAGCTTCAAAGGCAGTTTTTTGTGCTTCATGCAAAAATATAATTGAACGACTAATATCATTTTGTGATTCTAATAAATATCTAGATTTTGTTCCTAATACTGATGCTAACTCGACCATTAAACGACTACGCTTGCCTTTATTTCGACTATTAATTTCTAACAAATCTATGGCTTGGCGTAGTATATTTTCTGATTTATCTAAAATTTGTTCTGCATCATGTGTTGCCAAAGGTATTTGTCTTTGAATACGATTTATTATTGTTTCTCGTAGCAGAAATGCTTCCTGGAGCATTAAACTAGTATTCTGTATGCTCTGCTCCTCTCGTAATTTTGTGAGAATTTCGGAAATTTTTTGAAAATAATTAGCGAAGTAGTTTGCATCTATCCCATTGGGACCCATACTGACAACTAATTTGATAGCAAACTCAATTTCTGCATCACTATTGAAATTGCCATTTTCTCTGATATTTAGTAAAAGCTCTTCCGCATATTCAACTTCTGCCTTTGCATCACCCAAAAGTGACTGTGTAATCTGTTGTGCTTCTAATTGGTGACGTGCCCCTATTTCAATACTACCATTTTCATCTTCATACCACTGAATTATATCTGTATTAACTTTATCAAGGAGATTTGCAAAATTACTTACTCCTTCTTTACCAATAGTTCGCATCAAAATTTCTAGAGGGACTTTGAGTCCAAAACGCCCTGGCACTATTACTAACCTAATTAGCTTGCTGAGTTGGTTAATATTTTCACCTGCTATTTCCTCTTGAGTTTCTAATGAGAAAAGATGCTCTTCAGTAATCATTCCAGCCCGAAGAAATGCATTGGCAAAAGCAGTTTTTCGTACAACAGTTTTACCTTGAGAAGCTGCACCAATTTCTTGCTCGGCAAAATTAACCTCATCAGTAAGACCCAAGCGAATCTGACTACGTGTTGACGGTAAAAGTCTATAAAGAGCAACTAAAAACCTATTGCTACCTTGTCTAATCCATTCTTTTGCACACTTGCCAAGAGATTGATCAAAACGACTAATAAAATTAGAAAATCTGGATACTTCGTCCTGTTTATCTTTTGTTGGAGAACTTTCGTTAAGAGTTGCAGGAGCTTCTACAAAGTTTTTATTACTACGATATAGTCTTGCAGTTCCGTAACAACTTCCTATCAAAACAACTTTACGACCAAGACCAGCTAATCTTTTGGAAAGTTCATAATATTGCTCTTGTTCAACCATTCCATCCCAAACAATAAGGGTTGCAGATGCTCCAGACTTCTCTGCCCATTTGCAAAAAGTATCTAAGTCAGAAGGCAGAGGCTGTCTAGAGCGTCTTTCGATATAGAGAACAGGATACTTTCCTTCTTTACGTATTGTGTATGCAAGTCCGCTAAGGGCAACACTTTTTCCTGTTCCCGTCTGTCCATAAAGTATTACAGGTTTATCTTGCAACTCATTGGAAGCCAGTTTGTTATTAACTAGCTCTTGAAGAGAGTCCTCAAAGTCACGTTTAAATGCAAATCCTCTACCATAGCCTGACCAAACAGGTCGAAAACTGGATTGAGCCAAAAAATTTCTAAATTCGCTGTAAAGTTTGTCTTGTGAAACATGCGTTGGTTGGATTAGTGCTGCTTCATCTAAAATAATTGCTGAACGAGAAACTTGGTTCCAAAGACTCAGTGGAACAGTTAAAGATTTTTCTGCTAAATTGATTTGACGACCATATTCTTCTCTTTCCGCAGGCAACCCAAGCTGAAGTAATCCAGCTTCCTGAACTTTTAATAAGTAAAATGCTAGGCTTTCAGAGTGAAGAACAAGCTTGCCTTCTTGTGTAAGTTTGGAAATTCGACGATTCTTCCTTAGCTCCTCCGTAGCACTGAAGATATGAGTTTGACCTGAATTAAGACGGTTAATAACAGGGACTAATAGTTTAGGAGAAAACCAATCTTGTTCGCCTGCATGACCTTCAATTACTAAAACTCCTAAAGGAGTTATAAGTTCAGGTAATTTGTCTGCCAGCTTACGCGCCTCAGCTTCCCGATCATCCATATCGTCTTCGCTTAGAGGCGGTCTTTTGTCCCTTTCTGTTTGGTTAACACAGCCAAACAAAAACGTGCAGTGAAGTCGAGAACGATTTCTTGGGTCAAGCGGATTAAGAGTTTCCGCATCATACAAAGGTTGAAGTTCGCGCCAATCTGAGCGAAATGCTGTTTGCCATATTGTGTCAATTGCTGAAGTATAAACACCATTCCAGGGAAAACTGGCAACAGTCTCCAACCATTCTGGACTTGAGAAGCGTTCGCAGCGCTGCTGCATCCATGCTAATGCTGAGTCAGGATTTCCTTGAGCTTCTCCCTCCAGAATTTGTCCATAATTAGGAAGGTCTTCGCCAGCCCTGCCATATTTACGAAGAACTTCAGCCAAAAAAGGGTCTCTACCTGAGTCCAGCCTCAAATAATCTTGACCTAGCAGCAAAAACGCTGGTCTGCTTTTGAGTTGGGTGTAAAGTTCCTTTGGCTGGTCGCTCATATACCTTGATTGCTAGGTCAGAAAAACTTATCGGGTGAGTATTTCTTGTTGAATACCAACAATGATCACCACTGTACTGTAAATAATATATGAAAAATTATACACGTTTTTACAAAAACTTTTTCTGTGTGGTGAAGTGACTCCGTGATCACTTTCCTACAACACAAAACACTAGGGAAAATTGTTTCTACGGCGTATTTTGCTTAGGAGGTGTACTGGGTGCAGAAGTTAATACAGACGCTTGTGTTTCGGGCGTGGCAGCAACTAATTCATCGATGAAAGCATCAAGTGCTTGTGGCAAAGGCAGTTGATTTATCGGTTGAGGAAGTCACAACAGAGGTAGTAAATTATCAAACCCACACAGAACAACGTATACGGACAGAGTAAGTATCTCGGCGGCCACCTAAATAGAGTTACCTGCAAGCTGCTTGCTTTCCATCCTGCCCTATAGCGATATCACAGTTTCAGCAGATTGGCCCGGCGCGTGACGAGGGCGAAGATGTAAGGTGATTTCCGTATCGAGTCGCTTGAGGAAAATGAGGAGTTTGCCCTCGCTGAACCGTTGAAACTCTCCTTTCATCAAACGAGATACTTCTGGCTGGGGAATGCCAAGAAGTTCGCTGATTTCCCGTTGTTTCAGGTTGCGTTGTTTCAAAAGGCGAAGTACCTGAATCCCTATCTTTCCCCTAGTAAAAAGTTCATCTGCATTAGATAAACCGAGGTCAGCGAATACATTGCCACTGCTTTCTTCAAAAACTGGTTCCTGTGTCATTGTTGTTTCTCCCTGGCTACCGCGTCCTTATAGCGTTGTTTAATCAGATCAACATCAGCCTGTGGAGTTTTAATCCCCTGCTTTGATTTCTTCTGAAAAGCGTGCAGGACATAAATTCTCTCTGCAATCTTTACCGCATAGACGGCCCTGTAAGTATCCGTATCGTAGCGTTTGACGATTTCATACACCCCACTCCCAACCCCCTTAAAAGGCTTGGCATCCATTGGTGTTTCCCCTGCTTGCACCAATTGCAGCGCATAGCCTACTGATGCACGTACCTCTTCAGGAAATGAGCGGATATTTTTGAGAGAGTCTCCCATCCAAACCAGAGGTCGTAAAGGAATTTCTATAATATCCTCATCATCTTCCATATTATATGAAATTTCCTATAAAACCAGTCAGACATTAGCATGAAATGTCCCCCGCACCACAAGAGAGGTAAATTTTATTTACATTTGATTTCCGTCTAGACATAGTGTGGACGCTGGTGGAGAGAAAATTGATATCGGTTTTGATAGCAGCGATTCAACCAGGGGTATAGAAGCAGTATAGACAGTTGAGACAGCCGCAACATGAGCCAATCCTATTGATGCGGATCATACCTGTAAGTGGTAATCGCGTTGCAAACATAAGCTAATTTTATCAGCCAACGTGAGAATGCGGGTTGTAGCGGTCGTGCTTTCGGGCTGATTGATAAGTCTGGGTTAATCGGGTGTCATCGCTCACGAAAAATTAGGCTTTCCAGCCGTTTACATTGTTTTATTGGGCGTTGTTCGTCGTCAATTGTTACATCAGAATGAATCTTTGGCTGGTCTGTATGATGGTAATCCCAAGCGCCGCACAAACAGACCAACAGCAGAAAGATTGCTGAACGTTTTCAGCGGCATAACCATGTATTTTCATCGAGACGGCAGTTACGAAATGACTCCACTCGGTGAGCTTCAACAACAAATCTTAACCCTAATGGGAATACCGCAGTCGCTTTACTCTTTCCCTCACCTTGTACCGGGATAAGTGCTTACAAGAATCCTATCTAATTTAAGCTGCATCAGCTTTACAGCACATTAATTCCTCGGATAGTTTTTTAAATGGGCGAACCTACCCTTCAGAGTAACTGCTGTTAAAATTCCTGAATTAACCCCAGAAGAACAAAGCGATAAGCCTGACAGCATGGCTACGCCTACCGCTTGCTTTTGGAACGCAAAGGCGGGTAAGGCATTGGCAGAATTACGCGATCGCCGACTCTATCCGATATTGAGGTAGAAAAACTGTGGAAGAAGGTTTGGCAATGGGCTTGTCGTGAAGACAATGAACCACTATTTTACTTGTAAAATTAAATACAACCACTGCTCTCTTCCGCTCCCATGAACAATAATATCCCTGTCAAAACTATATTGATTTTGGCAGCCAACCCTACAAGTACTGCAAGGCTGAGGTTGGATGAAGAGGTGCGTGAGATTGAAGAAGGATTGCGGCGAGCTAATAAGCGGGAGCAGTTTAAGCTAGAGCAGAAATGGGCAGTTCGTCCTCGTGACTTCTACCGCGCCATTTTGGATTATCAACCCCACATTGTTCACTTTTGCGGTCATGGTGCTGGAGTGGATGGCATTGTTCTAGAAGATGAAGTGGGACAGGCAGCACTGGTATCAGCAGATGCTTTAGCTGGGATGTTTGAGGTATTTGCTCAAAATGGTGTTGAGTGTGCGGTGCTGAATGCTTGTTTTTCCAAAGTGCAGGCTGAGGTAATTAGCCAGCATATTAATTATGTGATTGGTATGAGCCAAGCAATTGGGGATAGAGCAGCTATTAATTTTGCGGTGGCTTTTTATGATGCGATCGCAGCTGGGCAAGATGTAGAGTTAGCTTTTAAACTGGGTTGTTCTCAACTCATTGGATTAGGGGAAAATTTAACTCCAGAGTTGAAAAAAAGAGCAGTGATTGTTCCCACTCAATTCAATTTTATTCCTCCCAATCCATACCAAGGTTTGTTTGCATTTGGAGAAAAGGATGCTGAATTCTTTTTTGGCAGAGAAAAGTTTGTTGAGAGTTTAGTAGAGATAGTTCATCAGCAACCATTAATTATGGTGATTGGTTCTAGCGGTAGTGGTAAATCCTCTGCGGTGTTTGCTGGATTAATTCCCCATCTACGGATAGAAGATACTTGGCTGATTGAATCATTTCGTCCTAGTGACAAACCATTTTATCAACTGGCTTCTGCTTTAGTGCGTCAGCTAGACTCAGAAATCAGCGAAACTAAAAAATTGATAGAAGCAGCTGAACTTGCAGACAAAATTCAAGAAGGTAAAATAACCTTACTGCAAGTCTTATCTCCTATTCTCCAAAAGCATCCAAACAAAGATTTTATATTAGTTATAGACCAGTTTGAAGAACTCTATACACTTTGTCAGGGCAAAGAAATACAAAAGCGATTTGTTGATACATTTCTCGAAGCAGTTAACCAAAAAAAAATAACGTTAGTTTTGACATTACGAGCAGATTTTTGCGATTATATTCTCTCATATCTAACTTTTGGCAATGCATTGCAACAGTATCCTCCACAATTTATAGTAGCCATGAGTCGGGAGGAATTAATTGCTGCAATTGAGAAGCCTGCTGAAAAATTAAAAGTGCAATTACAAGTACATCTTACAGAGCGAATCTTGGATGATGTTGGTCATGAACCTGGTAATTTACCATTGCGGAAGGCAACAGTTGCAAATTTGCCAGAAGCGACAAAGCTGGTTAAGACTTATAGTAAACGATTACAAATTATTACCAAGCTTCTGAAAGTACTGTTAAGTTTCGTAGAATACTTGACATCATTTCTATCGACAATTAAGTATTCCCAATTTCTGCAAAGCGGTTACAACAGCCGCAGAACGTGTTTTAACATTTAATTTCTGATAAGTATGCTCCAAATGCTTTCTGATAGTCACGGTGCTAACACCTAAAATTTTGGCGATCTCTGAATTCTCTTTACCCATTGCAACCCAAAATAGTACCTCAGCTTCTCGTTTACTTAGCCCTAAGTATTCTAAAGATTCAATAGTTAGGGATGGAGATTTTTGCTCTTCTAAAATCAGAATATGCTGGTTGTTTATTGGGTCAGCAATAAACCGTACAACAAGCTGCTTACCATCTTGTTCTATCTTCATTGGTAAGTGAGGTTCTGGCACTGAACTGTTGCTGTTATGCACCGATCGCTGATATTTCACCCACTGTTGCAAATGTTCTGGTAAAGATTGTCCTGAATAGTTGCAGAAAAAATACTGCTGAAGGTAGTTTTCAGCTTTTTGCGTCATTAACTGAACATCTCCGTTATCAGAGATTACTATAGTTCCAGCAGCATTGAGAGAATTATGTAACTGCTGATTTTCTTGCTGTATTTGAGTTAGTATGTGCCCAGTTTTTTGAGCCTGCATTAAGTGAGGTAGCAGCAGATTGAGAATCAGGCGATCGCGTTCTGTAAAGCTTCTTTGACTACTAAAAAGCGTCACCCCATCAACTGTCATCGAGTTTACACGAGGAATAACCAGTGTCATTTGGTCTTCCATATTCATCGGTCGGAGAAACTTTTGATATAGTCCTTCTCTACGATGAAGCTGCTTTTCAGTCAAAAAATCTGATATTTTGTAGGCGCGACAGTCACGAGTTTTTAAGTAATTAACTTGATGTGGATGTTCATAAAAATATTGGTTCATAACTTCCGCAGATACAGGAACAGCAGGAAACAATACTCCACCTACAAATTGATGTTGCATAAAGTCGATTGTGCAGTAGCCAGAGATGTCTGCTTGAATCAGATTAGAAATAGCAGTGGAAATGTACGATGAGAAATTTTGTAACCTATCGGTGCTGTAAAGTCCTTGCACAAAGTTAAGAATTTTTGAGAAATCTTGCTGGCTTAAAATTTCCATTGGGGTCACTCTGGGGGCGAGAAAAACCGAAAATGCTAGCTATTAAAGCAATTTTCACTTTCAAGAACTCTGATTCCAGATTTGTACTCTGTTTCTTAACAATTAATTTCGTCAAATGACTAATAGGCATTTTCTGACACTCAAGGTACCCTCTAATCATTAGTAGAACTAACAGGTTACTTCTAACCATGCTTGCCAGCACCCCCAGTAACAATAACAAGCAGTCCCAGTCCACAGAGGAAGATGAAAGTTACTACTCTCCCCTACCTGTAGTATCCTTGCCAAAAGGGGGTGGAGCAATTCAAAGCATCGGTGAGAAATTTGCAGCTAATCCAATGACGGGTACGGATTTTATGTCTATTCCTATTGCTACCAGTCCAGGGCGATCTGACTTTGCTCCGCAGCTATCACTTTCCCAAGACTCTGGGTCAGGCAACGAACCTTTCGGTTTCGCTTGAATCTTTTGTTACCGCCGATTACCTGCAAGATTGACAAAAGCTTGCCCGTTACTGGGATAGCGAAGAATCGGATGTTTTCATTTATCCTAATGTGAGGCTGGAGGACTTATGCCTTGTCCAAGCTCTAGTTATACCGGTGGTCAACAAACGAATCAACATTGGCAGAACTATATTCAGTCAGTTGATATTACTGTCAACAGGTATTGGACACCGAACAGTCTTCCAGAGTTGGTTTATATTGTGCAGCGCGCTGGGGCCGAAGGACGTCATGTTCGTGCCGTCGGAGCAGGGTACTCGTTCGAGGATATTGCTGGGACATCAGATTGGATGGTAGACCTTCGTAATCTCAATGGGTTTATCTCACGTTTGGTTAATGATACTCCCGGCTCAGGAGCACTAACTGAGCAGTGGCGTATGTACCAGTTTAGTGATAGTTCCCGAAAACTTGTTCACGTTGAAGCTGGTACTCGTCTTTTCGACCTGTGCCAGTATCTGACAGAAAGAAACCTTGCTTTGCCAACGATGGGCGGTGCATTAGGGCAGCACATTGCTGGTGCTTTCTCCACCTCAACTCATGGCAGCGATGTTAATTTGCCACCGCTATGCGATCTTGTTCAGGCAGTACATCTCGTAACTGAAAATGGACAGGAGATTTGGATTGAAGCTGCATCGCAATCTCTTACTAACAATGATGCTTTGCTGCGAGAGGCTTTGCAGGCCTGCCCTGATCTTCAAATTATGCGAGATAATGACCTGCTCAATTCCGTTGTAGTTAGCATGGGAAGGTTTGGAATTATCTATGCAGTTGTGCTTGAAGTCACTACTCTACTTCACATTGCAGAGTTCGCTCAGAAAATGGCATGGACTGAAATTGCTAATGCTCTTGTCCAAGGGGTAGGTCGAGGTTCATCGGAGGTATTTGGAGCACTCCATGAATTGCTACGTGATCCACCATCAGACCTGCAAATATTGGGCACTGCATTGGATTACCGTTATTTAGAGTTAGTATTCAGTAGTAGGAATGCCTCTGAATGCTGGGTTCGCCGACGTTGGGTTACTCAAAACACAGCTGATTATAATGTTGAACCCTCTAGCGATTTTTTGTGCCATCGGGGAGTCGGCAATGGTGTGCTGATTGCTGCAGGAGCAGCATTGTATGGTTATGCTGGGTTAGTAGCTGCCGTTCCTGTTGTTGGAGCATTTAAATCAATCGAAATTATTGCCCGTGCTAATGAGCTTACGGCAAGAGCATCTGATTCTCACCTAACGGGTGGTGCAGCCCTTGCTGCTGCACTCAATGCGATGTGGGCATCAGAGTTTGCCGGAATCGGAATGTCAGACCTAATCAATGAGGTAGTTCATAAGGCAGTTGCAGACACAATGAATATCCCTGAAACCGTTGGACGACGCGGATTGAACTGGGTCATCTCAGCAGGGATTGAAGATCCAGTGACTATTGGGAGTTGCTATAGAGGCAACTCGATCGAGATTATCTTCGGACTCGATACTCGAGCCTACATTGACTTTATCAATGCTGTGCTTGCCCATGCTAGCGACTATAGACAAGCTGGATATATTGCAGTTCGTTTTACCCACAGAAGCCGAGCGCTACTGTCCATGCACAATGTGGATCATGAAATTGCGTGCTCCATTGAAATCACATCCATTCGGGGGCTTTCAGGCAACGATGATTGGATGCGTTGGATTGAACAGACTGCTATTAGCATGGGGGGGCGACCGCACTGGGGACAGCAGAATAAACTTGACCGCAACCAAGTTGAGCACCTTTACCCTGCAAACCAACTCCTACGCTGGCGGACACAACTTCAGCGTATTGTGGGATTTAGTGTAACATTCTCGAACAACTACACTACTCAACGCGGCTTAGAACCAATACGTCACTCTTTTGCACAAGCTGCTCCAGTGACAGCGCTAGCACGCTTCCCAGACGGCAAGGGATTAGACCTCTGGGTCACTGGCAACGATGGCAATGTTTACACCGCTTACTATCACGATGATTTAGGCTCATGGAAGGGCTGGTATCAGATTGCAGGCAACGTACCAAGTGGGTTGCCTGCGGGTGCTCCAGTGACAGCGCTAGCACGCTTCCCAGACGGCAAGGGATTAGACCTCTGGGTCACTGGCAACGATGGCAATGTTTACACCGCTTACTATCACGATGATTTAGGCTCATGGAAGGGCTGGTATCAGATTGCAGGCAACGTACCAAGTGGGTTGCCTGCGGGTGCTCCAGTGACAGCGCTAGCACGCTTCCCAGACGGCAAGGGATTAGACCTCTGGGTCACTGGCAACGATGGCAATGTTTACACCGCTTACTATCACGATGATTTAGGCTCATGGAAGGGCTGGTATCAGATTGCAGGCAACGTACCAAGTGGGTTGCCTGCGGGTGCTCCAGTGACAGC
>NZ_JAAGOG010000446.1:0-1178 GCF_010747425.1 Nostoc sp. UIC 10630 | reverse complement strand
ATAAGTAAGTCGGCGGAAAAATTTATAGCTATGTAACGAAAAGTTAAGGAGAATTGTTCGAGTAAAATTTAACACGTTCTATAGTATAGTTTCCTCGCTCTCCTCTAGCTTGAATACCATTTATTACTCCATAGGCAAGGTCTAATTCATCGTCAAACACTTGTCCTGATAATTCATTTTTTTTGAGGTGCTGCCACTCCAATTCAATTGGATTCATTTCGGAGCAATATTTGGGTAGAAAGAAGATATACAATCCCATCTTTTCCCACTTAGACCATAACTGCTGTACCTCCCTGCACCGATGTATTGGGCCGTTGTCTTGCACTATTACTTTGATGCGCCCAGATTTTTCGGCTTGAAGTGCTTCTTCCTCCATCATCTGGATATAAGATTTTCTGTCAACGCCACCAATAACCAAACCGTAAATAAAGCTAATAAAAGGTTGAAGAAACCCAATAATACTTAATCTCCTACCACGGCGTTTGGTTTGTTCTAGCCGTTTTTGCTCACCTCTAAAGTAATAGCTATAACCCGGCTCACTCCATGCACAAAACCCTGATTCATCCAAAAATTTTAAATCTATTTCTCCACTGGCAGCAGCTAATTCCAGCATTTCTAGGACTGAAGAGTTTCTGCGCTCGTACTACTGGGTCTTGTTTTCCTTTATGACTCTTCCTTGCTCGTTTCCAAATGACCCCCTTTTTTTAAGTACCCGTCTTAATCTGTCGGGACTCATTTTAATGGAGCGATCGCGTTCTAATTTCTCGGTGAGTTGGCGACTGTTGTAGGTGCGTGGCTCTTTTTTAAGGCATTCTTCTAAAAATATGATGTCAACTTCACTCAACTTTGGTTTTACCCCTCGACCGGTTAATTCCCAAAGACCTTCCACTCCCAACTTCTGCCATTTATGTAAGACTTCTCTAACTGTTTGTGGAGTCCAATTAAAATGATCTGCTATTTTTTCTACGTACCAACCATGTGCATTCAATCTGATGACTTCTGCTCTGTCTTTTACTTTCTGTGGCACATCCGCAGTTCTAAGTTTTAGCAGGCTGCGGTCTTGCTCACGAGTGAGGAATACCCTTAAACGAGCGCCCATATACAAGTGACCTTAGTAGATATATCCTACGTATTTACTTATCTTCACATAGTTTCGTTTTTTTATGCCGACTTACTTA
>NZ_JAAGOG010000445.1:0-1178 GCF_010747425.1 Nostoc sp. UIC 10630 | reverse complement strand
CCCATTCCCCATTCCCCATTCCCCATTCCCATCTTCAAAGATTAACCTCTTGCAAAAGCCAAAAACCAGCAAAAGATTCTGCTTTGGGATCAGACTGTATACCAATAAAATGCACTCCGTTAGCTTTTTGCTTGGCTTCTTCAAAACCTTTAGCTTCTGCCAAGACTTGAGGTTTTTTGATATTTGCCACAATCCAGCTTTCATTAACACCCGTTTCTAAAAGCAATCTCGGCTCTTCACTGGTGTCAAATCTT
Source organism: Nostoc sp. UIC 10630 (assembly GCF_010747425.1). Taxonomy (NCBI): domain Bacteria; kingdom Bacillati; phylum Cyanobacteriota; class Cyanophyceae; order Nostocales; family Nostocaceae; genus Nostoc; species Nostoc sp. UIC 10630. The sequence goes on along the minus strand of NZ_JAAGOG010000445.1, from coordinate 924 downwards.
AAGAAAGCCAACTCCAAACCAGACATCCAGCCAGCCAAGGGCAAGGCTCTCGGTGAGAAAATCAAAATACCAGGAATACGGGCTTCGGGTGAAACTTTCGCCAATTCTAAAGGGAAAGCTTCACCAAAGCCAATTTCCCACTCTGGCATCTCTGCCAAATCCGCAGCATCTAAGGTAACAAATACCCACTGTTGCCCTTCCAAAGCATCTGGTAAACGTTGCGGCAAAGGTTTCTCCAAGCGGACTGAGGGATTAGTCCCCCCTTGATACCCCGGTTCTTGAGGATACACTTCCTTCATCCGCTCTTCTAGCCATTGGTTAAGAACCAAAGTACGGCGACTAGGCTGGGCGGGAATGCCTACATCTTGGCAGGCTTTAGTAATCATGTTGTTCATTTGGCGGCGGAAAAAGCGGATTTTAATTGGTGCTTTTCCCGCTTGGGTAATAGCCTCTTGCAATGCTGTCCGCAACCAGCCCGAGTTTACCTGGGTACTGGGACAATATTGAGCATAACGAAACAAAGAATCTGGTTTTATGCCAATATCCAAGGGGCTTTCGCAGACTAAGACTTCCCAAATTTTTTTCTGATTATCGTCCAAAATCGGACGGGAGTAAAAATCGATTTCCCAAATACTGCCCATGTTTTGCGGTAAAAATCTGGCTGCTATGTTTTCCTGATATGTTGATCATACGAGTGTTGGGGCAGCATGGAGCATTGGGAATTGGGAATGGGGCATTGGGAATTGGGAATTGGGAATTGGGCATGGCACTTGTACTGAGCATTTGTGTAGCGTTTCATGGAGAAGCCATTGGTGCAGCCTCTCGTAGAGAAGTGTTGGACATTAGGCGAATGGCACTAAGAAAAGCTGAAACCTCCTTGCTGGCAGGGTGTGGGAGGTGTGGGAGGACGGGGAAGAAGTCTTA
>NZ_JAAGOG010000359.1:0-4163 GCF_010747425.1 Nostoc sp. UIC 10630 | reverse complement strand
TGTAAGAGTTGCCCGTTGCGATTCCACAGTTTTACTGTCTTATCATCACTGGCAGAGGCAATGGTTTGACCGTCGGGACTAAATGCCACGCCCCTAACTGAATTGCTATGACCTTGGAGGGTTTGTAAAACTTGTCCGTTGCGATTCCACAGTTTTACTGTCTTATCATCCAAACTGGCAGAGGCAATAGTTTGACCGTCGGGGCTAAATGTTACGCTATAAACCGAACTGCTATGACCTTGGAGGGTTTGTAAGAGTTGCCCGTTGCGATTCCACAGTTTTACTGTCTTATCATCACTGGCAGAGGCAATGGTTTGACCGTCGGGGCTAAATGCTACGCTATTAAGCGAACTGCTATTGCTTATACTGTCGGGGCTAAATGTCCTGTTATAACCTTGGAGAGTTTGTAATAGTTGCCCGTTGCGATTCCAAAGCTTCACCGTGTCGTCATCACTAGCAGAGGCAATGGTTTGACCGTCGGGGCTAAATGCCACGCCCCTAACTGAATCGCTATGACTTTCTAGTCGGTTACGTTCCTTGACTGCATAAATTACCTGCTGGAGTGTGGCTACTGCCAAAACGCGGGTATCTGGTTCTACATTTTTATTTGGTGTTTTAAGTCGTTTTCCTACCTTCAAGCCTGTAACTAAAGCATCAAGTTCTAAATTTGATGCCATCAGGTTTTGTGATTTGAGACTATCAGCGAGAATTTCGGCATTTATCCGACGTTTATCCGCATCTGCTTTAGCAGCGATTGCTTCCTGTTCTTTTACCTTGGCAAAATCTCGTTGCTTTTCAGCATCTACCTGTCTGTCTTTAGCTAATTGTTCAGCAGTTTTTGTTTTATCAAGTGCATTTGCTAACTTTGTTCCCCTGTCTTCAGCTAATTTTTGTGCAGACTTTGCTTGGTCTTCTCCTTTTTTAGCTCTTTCACTCTCTTTCTTAGCAATGCCCTTTTGCTTTTCTGCCTCCCGGCGCTGTTCCTCTGCTTTTTGCTGCTGTGTTCGCGCATTTGCAGCTTCTCGCGTTGCGTTATTGCCTTGAGTTTCTGCTTCTCGACGCTGTTTTTCTACCTCTTTGAGGGCATCTTGGGCAATCAAACGTTGGCCATTCACATACACAGCTACTCCCGTCATTAAAACCGAAAATACTACCAGTACGGCCACATAAGGTAGTGCAGGTTTTAGACGTTCCCACCTATCCCGCAAGTTAAACGGCAAATGTTTATTAATCCACTTGTAATCAAAGACTTGCCGATAGATTTTATTCCGCACCTGCAAAACATTATTCTCCCGCCGCACCACCCCCGATAGCTTTAAGTGAGATTTAGCTAAAGACTGCTCCTCATCAACAACCGCCCGCTTACCCCAGCGAATCTGGCGGTAAATAGTCAAAACCTCCGGGTCTGGTGCGCGTTTGGTGAGCATATCGCGGACAAACTGCAAGTTATTATCTTGCTCGCTCATTGCGCCAAAAAATGTGCTGTTAACTATTCTGTCTACATCGGCTGCGGATAAGATTCGATCCCCCCTAACCCCCCTTAAAAAGGGGGGAAGAATAGAACTGTTGCTAAGGGTGGTTGGGGAAATCTCCAAACCTGGAAGTTCATTGCCCCCCTTTTCAAGGGGGGTTGGGGGGATCAAAACCAAGGCACCACACAGACGCTGCGTTAAATAAGGATGTCCCCCCGTCCACTTCAACACCTGGTCTAATACCTGCTTGGCTTCATCGCTGGGTAATCCCAATCCCTCAGCGAAGGGTAAAGCTTCCTCAAAGGTAAAATCAGTTAAATCTACACGCTGTCCAATATTAAATGGTGTGCGCTTGGCATCGCGGATTAAATCGCCCGGAGTCGCTACCCCCATTAACACAAAAGAAAGCCGCCCAAATTCAGGATTAGTCGCACGGGCAACATAGAGATAACGAATTGCGATAAAAAAATCATCGGTAAAATCCAGGCTGAGGGTAGAGTCAATTTCATCGACAAAAATCACCACTTGCCCCTCAACCTCAGCCAGCAAAACCTTCTCAAAAAACTGTGTCAGCCGTTGCGATACTCCCAGATGCTCGTGTTCTTGCCACCAACTCACCACATTTGTATCAAACATAAGTTGGTCTTCCAGCTCGACCAAAAAGCCTAAATACCACTGTTCGGCTGTGACATTTTCCCCCAATTTTTGAAGGTCAACAATTACTGAGCTAATTCCCTTGTCCCTTAATGTTTCTGCCGTGCGTACCATCAAGCTAGATTTACCCATTTGGCGCGGCGTAAGAACATAGGCGAATATTGCCGACCGACATAAACCGAGTAATTCCTCATCAGCTTGGCGGGGAATGTAAATCCCACCACCAGCCTGCACCGTCCCGCCAACAGTGTAAATGGTTGGATTACCCACGAAGATGCTCCCGGAAATAATCGGTGTAAAGTTGACAACGGGGAAACACTACACGCCCTTCCCGGCGCACTAAACCTGCACCCCGCAAGCGGAAAAAGATGCGCTCATCTTCGCAGGTGTTCTGGTGAATTACTTGGAACATACCCTGAACCAACTCCTGTTTGTTATGCAGTCGGAAGAGGTGGTTACGTAAATGATTGCCAAAGGGGCCATTATCTGCGATCGCATTGGCAAATAATTCGGTAGGATAGAGGCGATCGCTAGCAACTGAGTAAAGTGCAAGCCTTACTAAATAAGGATGTCCACCTAGCAACGCTATTAATTGCTTTTCTTCGCTGGCGTTAAAGGGTGAACCATGACGGCGGTTTAAATCAGCAACCTGTGCTGCTGTAAAATCTTCTAAATCAATTACTAGCCCAACATTAAAGGGAGATTGGTTGAGATTATCAATTAGCTGGTAGGGTTCAGTGGAAGTAACCAGCGCTAAATCCAGTTGCTTCCAGATGGGAGTAGTGGCACGGCTATTGTGCCAGCTTCGCAGCATTCCAAAGAAATCAGAGCGAAAATCAGTATCAAATACCCTTTCAACTTCATCCATCGCTAAGACAATGGGGTTGCCAAACTCTTTCAGCAAATAGCGGCCGATGTAGCGAGTGCAACGCTGACTATTGCCCAAGGGCATATTCCAATACTCATCAACTTTGTCAGTCATTTCCAGTTCATCGGTTAACCAAGTACAGAACTGGCGAAAGAAAAGGTCAGCATTAGTTAAGGCGGCTTTATCAAATAATTGGAAATCCAGCAAAGCAACCCGCTTCCCTGCATTTACAGCAGTATTAATTGTGCGGATTAACAGCGAACTTTTGCCCATTTGCCGGGGGCCTTTTATTGTAATTGTCACACCCTGCCGCTCAATAGTTTCTAAAGTAAGTGCATCAGATGAGCGTTCTACGTAAAAAGCAGATTGCGATTCCATTGTCCCTTCCGGCATTTCCAGCGATACAGGTTGTGCTGAAGGAAAGGGACGGGGAAGAAGTGACGGCTGACTCTTCTGGAGTAAATCTACTTTCGATTTTTCTTCACTGATAGCCAATGCACCGCCAGAGACAGCCTGCAACAACTCTGCAATCAGGCGCGGCGTATCTTCTGCATCTTTCCAGAATGCCCAGTTAATCCCATTTAAGTAAGCACTCAAGGGATACAGGAACGGTTCTTGATACGCCAGACGCACCGGGAGAATTATCGGTCGTCCTGACTGTGATTTTGCCAAGTGGTGTGCTGTCTCTATTTCTGCCACCACCATCTCGCTGCTAGTTGACAAAGCAGAAAGGAAAGTAATGAAAAAATCAGCTTGGCGGATTTCTGCTTCAATACATTCAGCCCAGCGTGTACCAACAGACATGGTTTGGTCGATGAAGACTTTGTGCTGCTGCGATAGTGCTTGGAAGACTTGGAGCGCTACTGGTTCATCGGGGCTAGCATTACGCTTGTAGCTGATGAAGATGCGTTTAGCCTGTGAGTTTAACATTACTATTAACCTTGTCTTCCTTCAGCTTTTTGAGTAGAAAAGCTTATCTAATTGCGAGTCAATTTTGTACAGAAGTTGGGTAATTCTGTGCTTTGTCATCCAAGGGGATTTTTTCCCTATTTTGAAGATTAGCTGAACAAATTAGGATTTTATTCACAGCGCTATAGGAATCATATTTGATTTTTGAAAAAGACTACGAGATAATACTGAGGTAAATATCGGTCTAAGAGTGAACCATG
>NZ_JAAGOG010000444.1:0-1192 GCF_010747425.1 Nostoc sp. UIC 10630 | reverse complement strand
ATGGCAAAAGGCAAGTTTGAACGGACCAAGCCGCACGTGAACGTGGGCACGATCGGTCACGTTGACCACGGCAAGACGACGCTGACGGCAGCGATCGCAACCGTGCTGTCCAAGAAGTTCGGCGGCGAGGCCAAGGCCTACGACCAGATCGACGCAGCGCCCGAAGAAAAGGCCCGCGGCATCACGATCAACACCGCCCACGTGGAATACGAGACGGCCAACCGTCACTACGCACACGTTGACTGCCCCGGCCACGCCGACTACGTCAAGAACATGATCACCGGTGCCGCCCAGATGGACGGCGCGATCCTGGTGTGCTCGGCCGCTGACGGCCCGATGCCCCAGACCCGCGAGCACATCCTGCTGGCTCGCCAGGTCGGCGTGAAGTTCATCATCGTCTTCCTGAACAAGTGCGACATGGTCGACGACGCCGAGCTGCTCGAGCTGGTCGAAATGGAAGTGCGCGAGCTGCTGTCCAAGTACGACTTCCCCGGCGACGACACCCCCATCATCAAGGGTTCGGCCAAGCTGGCGCTGGAAGGCGACACGGGCGACCTGGGCGAGCAAGCCATCATGCGCCTGGCCGATGCGCTGGACACCTACATCCCCCAGCCGGACCGTGCCGTTGACGGCGCCTTCCTGCTGCCGGTGGAAGACGTGTTCTCGATCTCTGGCCGCGGCACCGTGGTGACCGGTCGCGTCGAGCGCGGCATCATCAAGGTCGGCGAAGAAATCGAAATCGTGGGCATCCGCGAAGTCCAGAAGACCACGGTCACGGGCGTCGAAATGTTCCGCAAGCTGCTGGACCAAGGTCAAGCGGGCGACAACGTCGGCATCCTGCTGCGCGGCACCAAGCGTGAAGACGTCGAGCGCGGCCAAGTGCTGGCCAAGCCCGGCTCGATCAAGCCCCACACCCACTTCACCGCTGAGATCTACGTTCTGAGCAAGGAAGAGGGCGGCCGCCACACGCCGTTCTTCAACAACTACCGTCCCCAGTTCTACTTCCGCACGACGGACGTGACCGGTGCCGTGGAGCTGCCGAAGGACAAGGAAATGGTCATGCCTGGCGACAACGTCGGCATCACCGTGAAGCTGATCGCTCCGATCGCGATGGAAACCGGCCTGCGCTTCGCCATCCGTGAAGGTGGCCGTACCGTCGGCTCCGGCGTCGTCGCCACGATCCTCGCGTAAT
>NZ_JAAGOG010000039.1:0-48427 GCF_010747425.1 Nostoc sp. UIC 10630 | reverse complement strand
GCTCCCTGCTCCCCTACCTATTCTCCCCCACCCCTATTTAATAAAACTTCAAATAGGTTTATTATCCTTTAAAATCTTTTGCAAAAATTTAGGTAGGTATATGGCTGATATTGTTGATATTGCTGTTACGGCTGAGTCTTTCAAAACACTAGTGGCGGCTGTACAAGCTGCTGGTTTAGTAGAAACATTAAAAAGTCCTGGCCCGTTCACTGTCTTTGCACCAAATGACGATGCTTTTGCCAAATTACCGCCGGGAACTATCCAAACTCTCTTACAGAATATTCCCCAGCTAACGCGGATTTTAAAGTATCATGTCGTTCCAGGAAAGCTGCTAAAGGATGATTTGGCAGAACTCGGCACGGTTAATTCTGTGGAAGGTTCACCGATTAAAATTCATTCTTTAGATGGTTTTGAAGTTAAAAATGCCACAGTTTTAGCAGCAGATATCGAAGCTGATAATGGCGTGGTACACGTTATCGATACCGTGATTTTACCGGGTTAATTCAGCTAGGGTGGAAAACATCCACCCTACTTATCCAAAATCTTTATAATTAACTAACTATTGAGTAGTATCAAAACGCAACTCAATATTTTAATTTATGTTATGTTTGCAATGTGATTACTCACTCACCTGTTAATGTAAATTTAGTTATTTTAAAATAAATTAAGTTCTTAAAAAGCTAACATCTATCCCAACAACATTAATGCTCGATTTTAACACCTTAGTAGAGTTCTCTCGTGGTAACTGCATAAGTATTTGTGCGTTTCTCGTTCCAGCGAACTTGCTTGTCACAATTTTAACAATGGCTCTGGTAGCCTTACGTCGCCCATCACATCAAATATGGCAATCTGCTGGAATTGCTAGCTTTTTCGCTTCTGTAATGATCCTGCACGTATATACTTGGTTTATGATTGGCGTGGTGATGGCTCCTACTTATATCTTGTTGTGGCTAGCAATCACGTGTTTGGTGACTAATTTGGGAGCAATTCTTTATCAAAGACGTTATAGTAACAGCCCTAGCCTTTCCAACAACGTCTGAAATCTAGATTTCTCCATTCATGCTCAAGGATGGCATATAGCCAAGAGTCTCGCCATTCTCCCTTAATCCAATGGTGTTCTCGCAAATATCCTTCTTGCTGCATTCCAATTTTTTGCATAACTCGTGCTGAAGCAATGTTTTCTGGATGACAAGTCGCAAAGATGCGATGTAAGCCTAACTCCTGAAAACCAAATGACACAACTGCTTTTACAGCTTCTGTTGCATATCCTTTTCCCCAAAATTTATTAGTAAAACAGTATCCAATAGAGCCTGTTTTATTATCAATATCCTTAACGGATATGCGACAGATACCAATTAATTGCTGTTGGGTTTTTAAAGTCACTGCTAGCGCAAAATGTTGACGGGGTTCTTCTCCTTGTAATGAAATCTCTCTTTGCAAAAAGTTTTTGGTATCTTCTTCACTATTAGGGCCAAAAGTCAAATAACGCACAACTTCGCGATCGCTAGCGTATTGATGAACCGCTAGCCAATCTGATTCTACAAAGTCTCGCAGTATGAGACGTTGGGTTTCTAGCGGTAGATTCATTGGGTAAATTCTGCACGTAACTGATTGACAACCCGATCTAATCCCACGGAATGGGCGGCTTTGAACAATAAACGATCGCCTGTTTGCACAAATGTCTTCAACCTAGCCACTAACTCGGCATGAGTTGCAAAGCATTCCGATGGGATACCTTCAGCACTTTGAGCCATAGCTTCGGCATCTTCTCCATCTACCAAAACCAACAAGCCGTCTAAATTCAACTTTCGGACTGTTTCTCCCACTCGCTGGTGCAACTGCTGCGATCGCTCTCCTAATTCTTTCATTGCACCCAATACAGCAATCTTCCGCTTTCCGGGTGTGTCTGCTAATAACTGCAAAGATGCAATCATCGCTTCTGGTGCAGCATTATAAGTTTCATCTAAGATTATCACATCATTGGGTAAGGTAAATCGCTGCGATCGTCCTGTAGGCATATCCACCTCTACACCTGCTTTAAGGCTTGCCCAATCAATCTCCAACACTTTTGCCACTGCTAAAGCTGCCAAGAAATTAGTGGCATTATGACGACCAGGTAGCGGTAGAGGTAGTTGGATTCCTGCAACTTCCACAGTTTCGTTATCAATTAACTGCCCTTGGATATCCCCACCAGAGAAGCCGTAAGTTAAAACTTCTCCTTGCCAAACTTTCGCCGCAGTAGCCATTAATAAAGGATTGTCGTGGTTGAGAATTGCCACACTATCAGCAGCCATTTCAGCTAATAACTCACATTTTGCCTCAGCGATCGCTTCTTCGGAACCCAGTAATTCAATATGTGCCGTTCCAACATTGGTAATTACTCCAATTGTTGGACGCGCTATTTGCGTCAGTTCGGCAATTTGTCCCCTACCCCGCATCGCCATTTCAATCACAGCGTAGTCATTTTCTGCACCAAGTTCTAGGAGAGTTTTCGGAACACCAATTTCATTGTTGTAATTTCCATAAGTTTTGTGAACTCGCCCCTTTGTTCCTAAAACTGCGGCGATCAATTCTTTGGTTGTGGTTTTACCCACAGAACCTGTTACGCCAATTACAGGAATATTAAAGCGATCGCGCCACCATCTGCCAATTTGTTGATATGCCTTTAAGGTATCTTTTACCCGTAACACCGGAAAACCGGGATTTTCGTATTCAAAATCTACAATTGCAGCTATTGCACCCTTTGCGATCGCAGTTGGCACAAATTTATGTCCATCAAATTTATCGCCTCGCAAAGCGACAAATACTTCACCCAGCTTCAGGGTACGGCTATCTGTTTGTATACCGCAACTTACTTGTGTTAAAGCAGTTTCAGATAAGTTTATCGGACTGGCCAAAAGAACTTCAACCAGTTGGGATAGGGTGGCAGAACAACGCATAAGTAATTTACAATTTAAAGTTCAAAATTATAAAATCGAATTATGACACAATACTGCATTGAACAACAAGATTTGCGACTTCTCGAAAAAGTCGCAAATTTAAAATAACACCAAAATATAGTGCCAAAGAAGCTTAAGTCCTTTGGCACGCCTTTTTTAGAAGCTATTTATATAGTTTAATTAAGCAGATGCTTTATTTTCCTATCCACGGTTTTTAATTAAGATTACTTGCATGATTTGTAGTGCTATCTCACGAGAAACGCCTAAAGCTTGATATAGATCGTTTAAGAAGCTTTTTTCTTCTTCAGCTACAACACCTTCAGCTAAGACTAAATCAGTGGCTACTGCAAAGGCTGCTTCCCGCAAGTCTTGAGATAGAGAATCCTTTGCTGCATCAAATAAAGCGTTAAAACCATCCTCCTTGAGAATGCCCAATATTTGGTCAAACAGCCTATTCATCATCTCATGACGATAACCTGTAAAAAGTTTCATCCGAGACAGCACAAAAGTGATAGAATTTGCTTGCTCAACAGAAAGATAACCGTCTGAAGCTGTTGCCGCCAAGACAATAACAGCAAAAGCTTCCGCTGAATTGAGTGCTGCTTGGGTTTGGTTTTCTGTACCCAACACAGCGTTGAATAGACTCATCTGTAGTAACTCCTTGGCTAGAGTCTCAATAGCGCTACAGTTACCTGTATGTTTGGTAGATTTACAAGTAAAACTGTAACGCTGTGAGACTTTCATGCTTTAGTATTCCCAAGATTTATCCACGGCGAACACTTGCACCCAATGGTTTTTAGCAAGAACTACAATTGCCATCTGTAAATTTAGCGTTCTCCTGCCTTTTCTATTGTTTCAATTACCGCTAAACCTATACCAGAAGCTGCTATTAACAGTATTGCTGATATCAAATAGGCATTAGTCAACATCCGTAAGGCTTCACCGAAAAAAATATAGGTGGTCATTGCTTCACCTTTGAAAATTTGTGCTGCTAGTACTTTTTATTTCTCCACACCCTGATAGGTGTATTTCGCTGAGAAACTGCTAGCAATTGCATCTTAACAAAACTTTAGCTCTTTCAGAACCCCATTCAAAATTTTTATTTCTGAAGATTTGATGAACTTGACAAAAAAGCGCATTAAGTATGGGGCATGAAGAAGAAACAAGGCAGAAAAGGGCTTAAAAAGGCTGGTATTTTGTATTTGGTCATTTTTTAACTATTTCAACCGATGTTTAAATCCTGAAACGACCAAACTACGTTAAATAGTTGAGAATTTTCTCAATTATTTTCGACATACTAAAAAACCTATCCTTGAAAGGAAGAAAAGGGGGAGAGACTTGTCTTCAACTCTTCAGTTCAAGAAACCTTTGCCTGCTTGACTTTTGTGAACTTTTGTTCGGTAATGAGGGAAACAAGGAAAGTTAAAGTAAACAGGATTCAATCGTCGCTACAACTGATTGACAAAGAGTATTAAAATCGTAACCACCTTCTAAGCCAAACAGAATTTTACGAGTTAGCCCTAGACAATAATTAGTAAATAAAGCATAGTCTTCTGGCTGCAAATTGATACTTGCTAGAGGATCGGCGGCATTGCCATCATAACCAGCACTCACAATCAGTAAATCCGCTTGAAAATTCTCTAAAAACGGTATGACTTGCCTTTCAAATAATGGCTGATACACTGCAATATCACTACCAGGAGGTACTGGTAAATTTAATACATTATTATGAAAGCCGCGTTCTGTGGCTCTCCCAGTACCGGGATAACATGGATATTGATGTAGGGAACAGTAGGCGATACGTGCTTCAGTTTCAACGATCGCCTGAGTACCATTACCGTGATGCACATCCCAATCGAGAATGGCGACGCGGTTAATTCCGGGTTGTTCGAGGGCAAAGAAAGCGGCGATCGCAGCATTAGAAAATAGGCAAAAGCCCATCCCAGCATCGCTTTCTGCATGATGTCCTGGGGGACGTGCTAATACAAAAGCTGGATTAGCCGACCTTAACACAGCTTCAACACCATCCAGCCATGCACTAACTGCCAACAATGCCACATCATAACTGCGTGGGGAAACTGGTGTATCTCCATCCAAAGGGCCGCCGCCACTAGAAGCGATTTGCCAAAGTTTTTTGATGTAGGCTGGGCTATGAGCTTTAACCAACATAGACATCAGTGATAACTGTTCTGATACTGGTGTGGGCGATCGCCAGTCAATTTTATCTGTGAATCTAGCTGCTTTTAGGGCATTAGCGATCGCAGTTAAACGTTCTGGTTTTTCGGGATGGTATTTTCCAGTCTTGTGATCTAAAAATTCGTCGGAATAGATGACTGGCAGCATAGGACGAAAAAAGTCGGCAGTAGGACAATAAACAATTCGTAATTCGTAATTCGTAGTTATGTCGTGTGACCGAATTTTAACCCCGACACAAAACAAGCTGTGTATGGGAACGGAGGTATCAACCCCTATTCAATTAGGAATTACGAATTATGATGAATGCTATTGTATCGTTACTGGTACAAACAGTTTTTTCTTGTATTAGATGATTGGTCGTTTACTTTCGAGGATTTCTGTTGCTTTCTGTTCAGGAAGTGGCCGGTAGAAGAAATAGCCCTGTACCTCCTCACAGTTGATAGATTTCAAGAACTCCAATTGCTCTGCTGTTTCCACCCCTTCGGCTGTCAACTTCAATCCCAAGCTGTGTCCCAAGGTAACTATGGCCTGGATAATATGAGATACTTTTGAATCCGGTTTCAAATCTCTCATGAAAGACTGATCTATTTTGAGATTGTGGAGTGGCAAAAGCTGTAGGCGCGAGAGCGAGGAGTGACCCGTACCAAAGTCATCAATGGAGATGTTAACACCCATCTGCTTTAGCTCCTCTAACACCGTTCTGGTAAAACCCAAGTCCTCAATGGCTGTGGTTTCCATAATTTCTAATTCTAAAAAATGGGCATCTAGACCCGTTTGCTCTAAAACTCTGGTTATAATCTCCACCAATTTGGGTTGGCGGAACTGCTTCAGAGAAAGATTGACAGCCATAGTTATAGGTGGCAATCCTGAATCTTGCCAGGTTTTATTTTGCATACAGGCTGTCCGTAGCACCCATTCGCCGATGGCGATAATTAATCCGCTTTCTTCGGCGAGGGGAATGAAGACACTGGGTGCAACCAATCCCATTTCTGGGTGCTGCCAACGCAACAGAGCCTCCATACCAGTAATTTCTCCTGTGCCAATGTTCACACGAGGTTGATAGAACACCGTAAATTCTTCACGTTCTAGGGCATAGCGCAAACTCTTTTCTAAAGTCAGAAGTTCAGGATTCTTGGCGCTCAGAGAAACACTATAGAATTGATAATTATTCCGCCCTTTGTCTTTGGCGTAGTATAAAGCGGCATCTGCGTGCTGGATTAGTGTTTCGGCATCAGGACTGTTGTTATCAAGCAACGCAATACCGAGGCTGGCAGTCACATAAAGTTCATGCCCTTGGAGATAAAAAGGATCTTCTAAGGTTTGTAAAATTCTGTACGCCACTTGCGTTACTTCTTCAATATCAGTGACTCGTGGGAGTAAGATAGTAAACTCATCGCCTCCCCAACGGGCTATAGTGTCTCCCCCTCTGAGTAAATTTTGTAATCTTTGAGCGACGTTTTTTAACAATTGGTCTCCCAAAGTATGCCCCAGAGTGTCATTAATTACCTTGAAGCGATCCAGGTCGAGGAAGATCACAGCTAAACTTTCGTCATTCCGAGTGGCATTGGGCAGAGTTTTACTCAGCAGTTCGTTAAATAGTAGGCGATTGGGCAACCCTGTCAGCATGTCATGGAGAGCTTGATAGCGGATCTTTTCTTCTACTTGCTGACGTTGCCGGGCACCAATAATACTAGCGGCCATTGTCAAAAGTGTAGATTCTTCGTGCTTTGACCAATGACGCTCAAAGGTGCAGTCTGCCAAGCCAAGATAGCCCCAGCACTCATTTTCCAAGCGGAGAGGCACCAAAAGAAGGGATTGAATGCCATCTCTAATGAGGAATTCTTGTTCGGCGATCGGAAATTTTTGGGTGAGTCCGCTAATTGACTGGCCGCTACAAAGAACAGTATACCAACGGGCTAATCCAGAACCTTGATAAACCTGATTCTGCCAATGGTGGTGGGTAGATTCAATTAAAGATTGCGTCCATTCAAACCGCAAACTGACTGCTATTTCCCCTGTAGCAGGATGGGGATGATTCTGAAAAAGATAAGCACGATCTGCCTTGGCAGCTTCGCCCAGTATAGCTAAAGCTTGCTCAATACCAGTTTCGTAATTCATTTCCCCCAGCAAATAATTAGCGGCTTCTGCAACTGCTTGCAGCAAGCGATCGCGCTGACGCAATTCGGCTGTAGCTTGTTTTTGCTCTGTAATATCCCTAATAATAAAAGTTCTAATTAAATCACTTTGAGGAAGGTAGAGAACGGATTGTTCAAAAACTTCTGTATCTACTTCCACCTCCCGCACAAAAGAATTTTTTTCTAAATTTTTAACCGTACTCAGGAGTCCTGCTAATATTGGGTGTTCTGTGCCAACTTCCCTAAGTTTGGGAAACTTGAGAGTAGCAGCAGGATTGATATAAGTAACTATTCCCTCAAAATCCATCTCAACAATTGGATTGGGGATGAGTTCAGGGAAAGATGCTAGACGAGCTAAGGCAGACTCACTAGCTGCTTCCAAGCTGGGATCGATAGCTAGGGTTTGAAAAGGATTTGCAGGACTGGCTTGCTCTGATAGGAAGCCAGATAAGTCTTCAACATCAAAAGATTCAGAAAATACTTCTTCTGAAATGTTGGAAATAGCATAATATTTAGCCTGAGCTTGATGACTGCCAAAGTCAATGGTATCTCCATTTCTAAGATTATGAGAAAAGGCTTTAGTACCATTTATAAATAAACCATTAGTACTTCCTTTACCCTTGAAGTTGCCATCAATAATTTGGAAGCCATATTGGTCAGTCTCTGGAACAGTTACTCGCAACAAAATTGCGTGTTGCATTGATACTGACCGGGAAACCAAGACAATGGTGTTTGCAGGATGCCGGCCCAGAGAATAAGTAGTCTCTCGCAGGGGGACAGTTCTCCGCCCTTGCAGGTCTTTGATGACCAACAGATGGCGTATTTTTTCCCGCTCATTTCCTAACATGGCTGTTCCTCAAATTCTCATATATTTTTGTCTTAATCTGAAAAATACAACTCCCAGAAATGCGCTCTGAAAGTCTTAACTTCTAGCAAAACTTGCTTCATAAAATTTGTCACCACCTACAGATAACAGTTGCGTTACCTTATCGCGATAACACACCCTACAACCACGATCGTTGGTTGAAAAATTTTTAACTGGAAGTCCCAGAGATAAGTTATCAGCTTTGTCCCTTCGTCTATTCAGCCCAACCTTGTCTTTCTTAGGATACCCAGAATAAAATCAAACACTGAATAGAATATATAGTATATTTACGGGTTTTTATTCTGAGTGGTAGAGAAACTCCGAATTATATAAATAACCGTCTGATTTTTAGTTTTTAATGGCGGGAACCCCCCGTTAATGTACTCCTAGGTCGAAGTAGCATCTCGTTAGAGAAGCCTATTGTAGATGAGGTAAGAGAATAAACTGTTTCTAACACTTAAATTTTAAAAAGGATTATACAGTAAACTAAAATACAGACCGTTCTCTTGTAATGTTCTCTCATTTGATTCAACTGATATTAAAGGAACGCCCCAATCAAGACGAACAGTGAAGCGATCGCCCTGTGACCAACGCAACCCCAGACCAACAGCAGCTAAAGTATTAGGGTTGGGATTTTCTCTATCCGAACTATTCCAACCAACACCAAAATCCACAAAGGGAACAACCTGTAACGTGCTATCTATCTTGGGTAAGCGCAGAATTGGTACTTGAACTTCCGCAGAAACAAAAGTGCCATTATCCGTTAAAAGGTAATCTTGACGATAGCCGCGAATACTATCTTGTCCACCTAAGCCAAATTGCTCTAAAGGCAGAAGTGTTCTAGATGCAAGTTGCGTATTTAAACGAAATAACATTAAGGTTTCAGGAGCTAAAAGCCGTACCCACTGCGCTTGCCCTTGCCAAGCAAAAAAACGGCTATCGGGAGCATTTTGATTAATCGTGGGACTCAAGATATCTATACCCAAACTAAATTGAGAGCGGAGGGCGATGACTTCACGGCTGTTACGACTCGTCCATTCTTGAAAAAATCGGAATGCAGATACCTTAGTGTGTCCCTGTTCATCAGCTCCAGGTGAAAGTTCAGAGCCGGGAAACCCTTCTCTTTGTAGCAAAGACGAAATATCACTTTCGCGTCGGGAGGCTGTCAACCCAAGGGCGAATTCTTGTGTCGGAGTTTGAACTATGGGCTGGCGGAATGTCAGTTCGTAATAGCGAGAATCTGAGTGGATATCTAAAACGTTGAAAGGAGGTTCAATCACATTGCTTGATGTGATGCCATAGTTGAAAGTCAGTGTGCCATTGCGGGGATTGAGTGGTAATGTATAGTTCGCATCAAGGGAGTTGCTACCATCGGTATTAGTGTAAGCGACACCTAGAGCGTCTCCCAATCCCAATAAGTTGGCTTCATTCAATTGTAAGCGGCGGCGAAAACTGCCAACACTAGGCGATCGCCCATTATCAAGAACTATCTGGCTACTAAAGGTTTTTGCCTCACTAACCTTGACTTCTAAAAGACTCGAACCAGTCAGCGATCCTGCGGAGAGTTCAGCAGAAACATTTTGAATCAAAGGATTCAGTTGCAAGAGTTGTAGTGCTTCTAGTAGACGCTGCCGATTCAGAGGCGGTGATGTAGCGATTGCTAGGCGGCTGCGGACATAATTCGGATTCAACCGCCGAGTTCCAGTTACTTGAATATCTTCTAATTTACCTTCAACGACCTGAATTTTTACAACACCAGATTTGATTGTTTGGGGTGGGATGTATGCACCAGAGGTAATATAACCATTTCTGACGTATAGATCAGTAATTTTAGAACGTGCTTGATACACTTCAGTCAGCGAGATTGGTCGTTTGGTAAATTCAGCAGTGGCGAGGGCTAACTCTTTGGGACTGAAAACTGTGCTACCAATAACTTCAAACCGTTCAACAACAATAGTTTGAGGAAACTTACCAGGTAGTGGTTCATCAGGTGTGGGAGTTGGGACAGAGGGGGGAAATAGTTCTGCTGGTGGGGGAAGTGGCTGAGGCAGTTCAGGTGAGGGAACTGGTGAAGGTACGGGTGGTTGTAAATCTTGTGGTGGTGGGAGTTGTTGTTGTGAAAGGATGAAAGTACTAGTTGGTAATTGTGTAGTATCAACAGCCTGAGCTTTCACTGGATTAGAAGAGATGCTGCTGAGTAATACAAGCATACTCAGTGGTAAATGGGACGCTATAAGATTCTGAGGATATTTATTAATCATCGCACTGCACTATTTTTTGTCCGTAACTATGGAATTATACGGAAACTGTCTCAGATGTGAATCTTACTTCATCTTTTGCCGCTAAGGTTAATATCTTGGGCAAATCTCAATTTAAAAGCTAAAGAATTTGGTAATTGCAAACTTCAAAGCATTGATGGTGTTCAATCTGCATCAGCAAGAAGACATATTGGAATTATCTATTGCTGCCGCAGCAATAGACTTAGTGGTTTGTCTCATTAGCTAAGAGGGCTGATCGGAACTTTATTCCTAGATTTTTCAGCACTGTTCGCGCAATGTTCCCACAGGGTAGTGCTTACTACTAAATCATCAGAATTAATGGTTCATGTCATTCAATTTGATTAGTTTATTTGTCATCAAAACTTTCTAGAGACGTAAAACTTCATGTCTCTACAACCCATTAAATGAAAGCTTAAAAATAATAGTTTTTACTCCATCTCCCTTTGCTGTAACATTCCCATCAATTTACGTTTACGAGCGTGGGTTTGCATCAAGTTTTCCCGATAGCTTAACCAGTCAGCTTTCTTGCCAGATTCCAAGTAGGCGGCACGGACTTTTTTTAACCATTCAACCGCATAGTAGTAATATTCTGCTTTACCTCCATCCATAATCTTTTCGGCACGGCGACGCGCATTAGCAATCACCCAAGCAGGATTGTGAGGGATAGCGGCATTCATGACGCGATGAATCAATTCTGAATAATAAGAACTGAGTTCACTAGCGATCGCAATTGCATCATCAATTAGCCCCTCATGCAAGAATATATCTACCTTGGCTGATTCTGTTCCCCAACCACTATAAGTACGAATAATTCTCAGCAGGTCTATTTTGACAGTTTCCCAGTTTTCCCCAGCTAATCCTGCCATCCTTTCGTAGTCAACAAAAGAGGGCTTGACTTGGAAAGCCGCCTTAATTGCTAATAAAGCAGCTTCGCTATTACCCAACTCAACAGCTAAATCACTTGTCCAAATTCCTAATTCGTACTGACAATTCCCTGGTAAAGTTAACCCACTCTGGGCTATATCTAGTGCTTGCTGTAATGCCCCTTGTTCGCTGATTGCTTTCGCTAGGGCAAACGCCTCTTCTATTGAGTTCATCTGGGTTTGAGCAGCATCAACTGCTTCTTCTACTCTGCCCAAACGCCCTAACATTGTGAGATAGTGCTGGGTTTGTCCTTCTGCTTCTGCTAAATAGAGATATTCTTGGTAACGTTCTTGACGTTCGAGAATTTTTAGCCGAATTAGTGCCAAATCATCTGCATAGTCTGGCACGTCTTCTTCCCAAGCTCCCCTTTCGGTAATATTACCTTGGAGAACTTGCACTAGGGGCAGATAATCCCAACCTTGCCGTAAAGCTTCCATAACTAGGCCAAAATCAGCATTCCACTCATCTTGCCAAGCCTCCAAATTTATTTGAATATCAACTTTTTCTTCTGGGGTAAGTTCAGCAGTCAGAATTGCTTCACACCAAGCCTCATTTAATTCCCCGACAATTTCATCATTTTCAGCACCGTAATCTGCAATATCGTCCCAATTTTCTACACAAGTAAAGGTAATCGCTTCTAAAATAGCGATCGCATTTTCACCCTCTCCCCGTTCGCTAAAAGCTACCGCAGTTTGCACCACACTCACCAATTCTTCGGCAATCGGGTCTTCTTCACACCCTTCCTCAAAAAAGCGCACAGCATCCCGAATAATTTGCCGGACTTGCCGTCGAATGGGAGCTGGATCAATAGTACGGCGACGCAAGGGTTTTATGCTTGTTTGCTCAACAATAGGATTCGTCATCCAACCTACATGACGGTCAATCGCATCAATTAGTGGTGGGTATTCATTTACCAACTCTTGCAGCAGCCTTTGAGTTTGGATATTATCCAGGCGATTGAGTAGTTGTTCTAGGGTGGGGCGCTGTTCAATACTTTCTGAATCACGCACACAGACAAGCATCGTGGCGATAATGTGTTTGCACCACCCGTCAAAGTTGTAGGCACAGGTGCAGTTTGCTGAGGTTAACCCACTGCTATCGAAACTCAAATTGACATGATAAGGTCTTGCTTCAGTACCTGCAACTTCCGCTTGAAGCAGATGACCACGTTGGGTAACAGTATGAACAGCACCAGCCTCATAGTATGCCTCGCCGCGTTGGAAAGATTTGGTGTTGGCATGACGGCGGATAGTAAATTCAGTAATTTGGGGAATAGACATCGAGCGATCGCCTGTGTAAATCCTCTGGATGAATCCTAAATCCAGCTTAGGTGTTAGGCGATGGCGCTGTAAAGTTATTAGTCATCGGGAATCGGGAATTGGGCATTGGGCATTGGGAATTGGGAATTGGTTGTTCTCCTTGTCTCTCCCATCGGGAGCATATTACTTTGGAGTATAAAAAAAATAAGTATCTAGATTTGACTATAATTACTGAAAACATCCATCTTTTCGCCCGAAGTCAGTGAATCATAATTGAAGTTAGCAACACCTGAACGTTAAATCAGTAAATAGTTATCAGGCGGATGGTAGGGGATTTAAATCAGTTAGCAGTTTCCAGTGTTCACTGAAAACTATGTGTTGGGGGCTTAAACTCAGCAATAAAACTGACAACTGATAACTGATAACTGTTAAAGGGGTTGCGCTGATTGTCGGTCAAGTTGAGAATAAATAGGCGAAGCAGACGGGGAACCTAACGTGAGTCAAGGATTTGATTACGATTTAGTCATTATCGGCGCTGGTGTAGGCGGGCATGGCGCAGCCTTACACGCCGTAAGTTGTGGTTTAAAAACAGCGATTATTGAAGCTGGTGATATGGGAGGAACCTGTGTTAATCGGGGTTGTATTCCTTCTAAAGCGCTGCTGGCGGCATCTGGACGGGTGCGGGAGTTACGCAATGCCCACCACCTCAAATCGCTGGGAATTCAAATTGGTAGCGTGGAATTTGATCGCCAAGCGATCGCTAATCATGCTAATAATCTCGTCTCGAAAATTCAAGGGGATTTAACCAACAGTCTCAAACGTCTAGGAGTCGATATTATCAGAGGTTGGGGAAAAATCGCTGGGGCACAAAAAGTTGCTGTAACCGGAGACGGTGGCGAAAAAATCATCACAGCTAAAGACATCATCCTTTCCCCTGGTTCAATTCCTTTTGTACCTCCAGGAATTGAAGTAGATGGCAAAACTGTCTTTACCAGCGACCAAGGTGTGAAGTTAGAGTCGCTACCAGATTGGGTGGCGATTATTGGTAGTGGTTACATTGGCTTGGAATTTTCTGATGTTTACTCAGCTTTGGGTTGTGAAATCACCTTGATTGAAGCCCTAGATCAGTTAATGCCAGGATTTGACCGCGATATTGCCAAACTTGCCGAACGAGTCCTGATTACTCCCCGCGATATTGAAACCAAAGTGGGGATATACGCCAAAAAAGTTACCCCTGGTTCACCAGTGGTAATTGAGTTAGCAGATTTCAAAACCAAAGAAGATGTAGATGTCATCGAAGTAGATGCTTGTTTGGTGGCTACAGGACGCATCCCAGCGACCAAAAATCTCGGTTTAGAGTCTGTGGGTATAGAACTCGATCGGCGGAATTTTATCCCAGTTGACGATCGCATGGCAGTGCTATCAGCTGGTGAAGTAGTACCAAATGTCTGGGCAATTGGCGATGCTAATGGGAAGATGATGTTAGCACATGCGGCTTCTGCTCAGGGCATCATCGCGGTAGAAAATATAGTTGGGAGGGAAAGAATAGTAGACTATCGCAGCATCCCCGCAGCAGCTTTTACCCACCCAGAAGTTAGCTATGTAGGTTTAACAGAAACCGCAGCGAAGGAATTGGGACAAACCGAAGGGTTTGAAATCGCCACAAGTCGGAGTTACTTCAAAGGGAATTCCAAAGCGTTGGCAGAAAATGAAGCCGACGGTATTGCCAAGGTGATATATCGCAAAGACACAGGAGAAGTCTTAGGCGTTCACATTTTCGGACTGCACGCCTCAGACTTAATTCATGAAGCGTCAGCCGCGATCGCAAACCGTCAATCCGTCCAAAGCCTCGCACATCTAGTTCACGCCCACCCGACACTCTCGGAAGTCCTAGACGAAGCATATAAACGAGCTATTTAGTCATTTGTCCTCTGTCATTTGTCCTTTGTCAATAAACAAGGACAAATGACCAATGACAAATGACCAATGACCACTGACAAATGACTAATTATGCAAATCCGTCGTCGTTCCCCTAACCCAGCTATTGCTGTATCCATGTTACGTTACCAGGCTGCCGTACCTGATTCAGCGCCAAACAATATCTTGGAAGAAATTGTCTGGCAGAAAGAAGCAGAATATGACTTGATGCGGGAAAAGGTTCCTTTACAAGAATTGCGAAAGCAGGTACTGACTGCGCCCCCAACCCGTGATTTTGTCGCTGCTTTGCGCCAAGGCAAGACTAAACCAGCATTGATTGCCGAAGTTAAAAAAGCTTCACCAAGTAAAGGCGTTTTCCGAGAAGATTTTGACCCAGTAGCGATCGCCCAATCTTATCAGCAAGGTGGTGCTAGTTGTCTTTCGGTGCTAACCGATGTCAAGTTCTTTCAAGGTAGTTTTGAAAACTTAGCCAAGATTCGGGCTGCCGTAGATTTGCCCCTATTATGCAAAGAGTTTATCATTTATGCTTACCAAATATACTTGGCACGGATTCATGGTGCAGATGCAATTTTATTGATTGCGGCTATCCTGAGCGATCAAGATTTGAAATACTTCCTCAAAATTGCTAACAACTTGAAAATGGCAGCCCTGATTGAAGTCCATAGCTTGGCAGAACTTGACCGTGTGTTAGCCTTGGATGGGGTCTCTTTAGTAGGAATCAATAATCGCAACTTGGAAGATTTCTCCGTTGACTTGCAAACTACTTGCCAACTTTTAGCTGCAAGGGGTAGCCAATTGCAGGAGAAAAACATCCTTGTTGTCAGCGAGTCAGGACTACACAACCCAGATGATTTGAGTTTAGTGCTTACAGCAGGTGCATCTGCTGTACTCATTGGAGAGTCTTTGGTAAAACAACCAGATCCCGGCGCTGCGATCGCCACTATATTACCGAAAAATTTCTGAAATAAAAACTTCCCCTGTACCTCTTAGTACAGGGCAACTAATGGGGCATACTATGCGTAGACACGCAGCACTTTGCTGTCAACTATTATCAATATCTTTGCTAAATCTTCATCGCTAATCAAATCAAAGCCATAAGCAACTAGTTATTTCTTATGTAACAATTTATGTACGAGAGATGAAATTTGACTAAGGCAAAATTCCAAATATGAAATCAAAATTAAACTTCATGGAGCAAATTCCTCTACCTTCACCTATTCACTACGAACTTATACTTCAACTTTTAGAAAGACAAACTATGTTAGCAGTAAATGATAATCCAGATTTACGACATCAGGTAAATCAACTAATTATTACTCTCCGTAAAGCTGCGGTACAACAAAAACGACTAGAAGAAATTTGCGAATTTTCCTCTGTAACTGTCGATCACCGTTGGTCAATCAACCATCATAATGGTAGCAAAGTTGTTGCCCCCGATTGAAGCTGATAACTGGATATCTCAACCTCAAATTTGGCATCTTTTTACTTACTTATGTAGAAAAAGACTGTCATCTTTCTCAAATTTTGGATTGTAACAAGTTCATACTGATTTAGCGGAAACTGTAATTCAGCTAAAATATTTATGAGATTCTCTCTCGAATTTGACGAAAGATGAAATATAACAGCATTGATGAACTCTTCAGAAATAATCAGGCTTGGGTTGCAGAGAAATTAGCTATAGATCCAACTTACTTTCAAGAATTATCTAAGGGACAAACACCACCTTTTCTATACATCGGGTGTTCTGATAGTCGTTTACCCTTGACAAACCTTACTCGTACAGAACCAGGAGAATTATTTGTTCATCGTAATATTGCGAATCAAGTTTCTCTAACGGATATTAACTTTTTAGCCGTTTTAGAATACGCAATTTTACATCTTCAGGTGGAACATATTATTGTTTGTGGTCACTACGACTGCGGAGGAATTAAAGCGGCTTTAGAAGGAAGAACCATCGGCATTCTTGATAATTGGGTAAATCCGATTCGGGAACTGTATTTACACAAACAAGAAGAAATTGATGCTTTACCAACCAGAGAAGAACGTCTGAATCGTTTGGCAGAAATAAATGTAGTGGCGCAAGTGAAAAATCTCTACCAAACTTCTATCATGCGTCAGGCACTTTATGAGCGAAAAGCGCCTATGGTTCATGGTTGGGTACTAGATATACGCACTGGCTTAATCAAAGATTTGAATGTCTCAACTGTGCAATGGCAGTTACACATCTGCCCTTTGCTTCTAGAGTTTAGACTCTATGCGATGTTAAAAAATGAGAGCTAATTTGGGATTGACTGCCACAGAGATTAATACTTTATCGACATGATTTATTGTGTCTTTAGAGTTTTTTAAGTAAAAGAAATATGGTATTGTGATATATCCGTGCAGACATCCAACTCAAAAGCCTTTTTGTAGAGGCAATTGATTAATTGCCTCTGTAGAGATGGTTACACCCAATTTACTCGTACAAAGAATTATTTCTTAGCAATTATCCATACTGCATGAATAAT
Organism: Nostoc sp. UIC 10630; assembly: GCF_010747425.1. Classification (NCBI taxonomy): domain Bacteria; kingdom Bacillati; phylum Cyanobacteriota; class Cyanophyceae; order Nostocales; family Nostocaceae; genus Nostoc; species Nostoc sp. UIC 10630. The sequence goes on along the minus strand of NZ_JAAGOG010000039.1, from coordinate 31,385 downwards.
TCCAGGAATGTAACCGAAAAGCGTCAGAACTATATTAATCCAAAAGTCTATACCAAAACCTACTTGTAAAAAAACTCCCAAAGGTGGTACGAAAATGGCACACAGAATCCGAACTAAATCCATTTAAACCTCCTGTTTATCTCACTAAAAATAGCTTGTTAGCGAAGTAATCCACCACCGTTCAAGCATATTTGTACTTTTCAAAGATAACATTCCATTTCTCAATCTAGGTGACAGTTAAGATGCGGTAAACCGCACTCAAAATTAGCCACCGCTAATTTTGGCTTTATAACCTAGCTTGGTCAAAATCTCGACAATTTTCTGCTTGTGTTCGCCCTGAATTTCAATTTCGTTATCTTTAAGTGTCCCACCTGTCCCACACTGGGTTTTTAACTGCTTTACTAAATCTGCCAAGGTTTCTGGTTTAGCTTGAAAACCGCTAATCACTGTGACAGTTTTGCCTTTACGTCCTTTGCGGGAAGCTTGTACTTTAAGATTTTGTTGTTGTGGGGGTAGTTCTGGAATTGGTCTTTCTGTGGCGGCGGAGTTGTCATTACCAAATTCGCGGTAGGCGAAGCTTTTGTCAGAAGATTTAGAATTGGAAGAAGACATAAAATATTTGTTAAGAAAAATTTCAAAGGCAGTGGAAACTTCTACGCAACCATTCTGCTGAGATGTCAATTTCTAGGCTAACATTACAAATCCATTGCCAGGAATTGGGAATTGTTTTTCTACCTCATCCCCAGGTATACCCCAGATATGCCCCAGACTTTTCTATAATAATTAAGTCATTTCCGTCATCGAAAACAGCCTGTGACTACCACTCCCCTCTCTCCAAGTTCAACTGCTCAGGTTCCCGATGCGTTAGGTCGCTTTGGACGCTTCGGCGGTAAGTATGTACCTGAAACGCTGATGCCTGCCCTTTCTGAATTAGAAACAGCTTATCAGCAATACCGCAATGACCCTGGTTTTCAAGCAGAATTACAGCAGTTGTTACGAGACTATGTGGGACGCGCCACACCATTGTATTTCGCGGAACGCCTGACTGCTCATTATGCGCGACCCGATCGCACTGGGCCACAAATTTATCTAAAGCGCGAAGATTTAAATCATACCGGCGCTCACAAAATCAATAATGCTCTTGGTCAGGTTTTGTTAGCGAAACGCATGGGTAAGCAACGGATTATTGCCGAAACTGGTGCTGGACAACATGGAGTTGCTACAGCCACAGTTTGCGCTCGTTTTGGGCTGGAATGTGTAATTTATATGGGCGTTCATGATATGGAACGCCAATCTTTAAATGTCTTTAGAATGCGGTTGATGGGGGCAGAAGTGCGTCCAGTGGAAGCGGGAACTGGAACCCTGAAAGATGCCACTTCGGAAGCAATCCGCGATTGGGTAACAAATGTGGAAACAACTCACTACATCTTGGGTTCAGTAGCAGGGCCCCATCCTTACCCAATGATGGTACGTGATTTCCATGCAGTAATCGGCCAAGAAACTCGCGCCCAAGCAATGGAAAAGTGGGGCACATTGCCTGATATTCTCTTGGCTTGTGTGGGTGGTGGTTCCAATGCAATGGGACTATTCTATGAGTTTATTAATGAGCCTTCTATCCGGTTCATTGGGGTTGAGGCAGCCGGAGAAGGTGTTAATACCGAAAAACACGCAGCAACCTTGACAAAAGGACGGGTTGGTGTGTTACACGGAGCAATGAGCTATCTATTACAAGACGAGGATGGGCAAATCATTGAGGCGCACTCAATTAGTGCAGGGTTAGATTATCCCGGTGTGGGGCCAGAACATAGCTATTTGAAAGACACTGGTCGCGCTGAATATTATAGTGTGACAGATGCAGAGGCAATGGCAGCATTCCAGCGATTATCGAAATTGGAAGGGATTATCCCAGCATTAGAAACAGCCCATGCGATCGCATATCTTGAAACCTTATGTCCCCAACTAAGCGGCAGTCCTCGGATTGTAATTAACTGTTCTGGACGCGGTGATAAAGATGTACAAACGGTAGCTAAGTTATTAGATCCAGCGTAAATCTACTTAAAATATTTGGGAAGAAGCAATGATGGATCAACAATTCCAACACGCTATGCTACCACAACCCACTCATGATGAGTTGGCACGCCAAAACTTTGTGCAAAGCCTGAAAACGCACATTTTCAGGAATATTTCTCCTGGCAATAAAGTAGTTTATGAAAAACTAGCCAAGCCGAAGTTTGCACAAGAACATCAGCGTCCTCCCCAAAATCGCCATGAAATTCTGGAAGTAATGCAGCATGAACCCTACTACCGATGGACTAGTGCCCTCAAGCGCATCAACCAGGAAATATTATGGAATGCTGTAAATACCAGTGTTGACAGACAACTACCAGAATTGATTGAGCGTGCCAAAGATAGTGGTAGTGAACTGGGTACTTTAACCCTCGACCCAAATTTTCAAATACCTAATTATCAAAAAGCTGTAGACATTCACTGTATGCCTGGAGGATATCACAGCGAATTCACTGCTGATGATGTGGCTGCTGGCGCAACCTACGATCGCGGCGCTTACCTTTATGGTCTTGGTTGGTTGGGGCCGCTTAATAATGATATGGGGCTATCTATAGTCCAAAACTACCTTCTGCCAGAGTATCCATACTTTCGACCCAGAAAAATTCTTGATATGGGATGTTCTATTGGTAATAGTACATTACCCTACGTAGATGCTTACCCAGATGCAGAAGTCCATGCCATCGATGTCGGCGCACCCATGTTGCGTTACGGTCATGCAAGAGCCGAAGTTTTAGGCAAACGGGTACACTTCTGGCAGCAAAATGCCGAACATACTAACTTTCCAAATGAATCATTTGACTTAGTGGTTTCTCATATTTTGCTGCATGAAATTCCCCCGCCAGCCGTCCGTAAAGTCATGCAAGAATCTTATCGTCTACTGGCTCCCGGTGGAATCATGCTCCATCTGGAAGCACCCTTATATCATCACATGGATATTTATACACAGTTCATTTTTGATTGGGAAACCGCTAACAACAACGAACCCTTCTGGAGTGCAGTACGCGATCTGGATTTGGTGACATTAGCTACTGAGGCTGGTTTTGCAGCAGATAAGACATTCGAGAAGTTTGTCCCTAATGGGGCATGGAAAGCAAAAGTAACTAATGGTCTTTTTCAAAATGGTAACTCAGGCAGCCTAAACACGTGGTTTGTTGTTGCTGCAACGAAGTAAATACCAATTCGTAATTCGTAATTGAGAAAGCCAGATTTTATCTGGGTTTCTTTGTTTTGTGTATGTAGTCTTACTTTGGGAGAATTGGTATTAGGATGACAAAAATAGCTAAGGGCAAACGACCTGTTTACTTAGACAATCCACAAATCGATAAATTGTTAGCGATCGTCATGGCTTTGACTGGCGAGGTGTCTGTGCTGCATGAGCGTCTGGACACCATTGAAAGGTTACTAGAGGTTAAAGGTATTTTATCGGCTACTGAGATCGAAGCTTACGAACCAGATGCAAAAGTAACAAAAGAGCGAGAACTGTGGCGTGCAGAATATATTGCACGGGTGTTACGTGTAGTGCAGGAAGAGTTATAAACCCTCAACCAAAGCTATTCGCACAGAGGCTTTAGTGGAGAAAATTATGCTATTTAAATAGCGAAAATAATCCTAATGATAGAGGGAATTTTTTCATAAACAGCACTTTTTTCGTAAGATTGTGAATTTTAAAGTTTTGTAGTCGCGTTTGAACAAAAAAGAGCATAAACAGAAATATATAGACCTATAAGCAATTTGTCACATTTAGATTAGTTTGATTAGATTGTCTGGAAGTTTACTTTCAGCACATGATTAAAAGAACAATCTACGGCGTTGCTTTAGGCACTATTGTCCTCAGTAGCGGAGCGATCGCTACTCCTGTAACAAATTCAACTTTTACACCAGTGTCTTCATCTATATCAAGTGATGCTTTCAAAATTGCAGCATTTAGTATCAACACTACTGCTGTAGAGCAATCGGTTTTCAACCAAATTAATAGCTACAGAACTTCCCAAAGGCTACCAGCACTAACTCGTAATTCTGCTATCGATAATCAAGCTAGGATTCATAGTCAGAATATGGCTAGTGGGAAAGTTCCCTTTGGACATACAGGATTTTCACAGCGTATTCAAGCAATCGGTATTTCTTACACATCTGCTGGTGAAAATGTTGCTTACAACCAGGGATCTACTGACCCTGCGACGACAGCCGTTCAAGGCTGGCTCAAAAGTCCAGGGCATCTAGCCAACATCAGAGGCAATTTTAATAAGACGGGGATTGGTGTCGCCAGCAATAGTGCAGGCAAAGTCTACTTCACACAAATTTTCCTTCGCTGATATAGCGGTTCTCAATTGCATAGAATACAGACTTAACAAGAGCAACCCCTTACCTACTAGCGTTGGGGAGTAAGATTCAAAACCTCTCTCATAAAAGTTTTCTCAAATTCCCCAGACTGAAGTCTGGGGAAAAAGCTTGTTCTAAATTAGGACTTACGCAAAAAGGCAGTGAAAGCCCTGATTTATCTAGAGACAATACTCTGTGGGAAACCACTTTGCATCTATATGAATGCCCCGACATTTCATACCTAATCTGTAAGTCTTGTATAGCAGTTATCGTTTGAATGCAATACAGTTTAACCTCTCTCCTAAAAGTAGAGAGGCTTTGAGTCTTACTCCCCTTCCCTTATAGGGAAGGGGCTGGGGGTTAGGTCTATATTGCATTCAACTAAGAACCGCTATAAATTAAATGTTGAATCATGTAGTATTTAATAGACAAATGTAATTGAAACTACATTATTTTTTAGTAATTCATGAAAATCTTAAATTCTCAGCAAAAATAACCGTGATTTTATGAAAATGAACTATTGAAATATTGACAATTGAAAATGAGTTTTTCTATTTCTTGTAAAGGATTTAGCCAGATTGCCGAAATTCATCAATCCTTAATAGTATCGTGGTATATATCGTTGGAACAATAAGGTAGAGTAGAAGTCTTATATCTCTACACATCACGCAATTCTCCATGTTCCGACAAACTGCTTTTGGCATCGCTTTAAGTGCGCTTGTCCTTGCTAGTGGATTAACGACTGTTCCGATACCAAATCATCCTTCTACGAATACATCCACCCGTAATAAGCTGTTGTCGCTTTTTTCCAGTCAGGTTGCAATATCGACTCCTACTTTTAAAACTACTGAGCTAGAAAAATCAGTTTTTGAGCAAATTAATCGATATCGGGCTGCTAAAGGACTGCCAAAGTTGACCCTGAATGCAAATATTACTCGACAGGCAAGAATTCATAGTCAGAATATGGCTAAGGGTAAAACCCCATTTAGCCATCAAGGATTTGAAAGGCGAGTCAAAGCTGTCCCTATTCGCTACAACAGTGCGGCAGAAAATGTTGCTTTTAACCGGGGATATAGCAACCCCGTAGAGGAAGCTGTTACTGGTTGGATCAACAGTCCCGGGCATCTAAAGAATCTGAAAGGAAATTACAACCTGACTGGAATTGGCGTTGCTACTAATAATCAAGGCGAAGTCTACCTGACACAAATCTTTTTTCGCACTAGGTAGATTTAATTTATGATTTTTTGCACAATAATAATGTAGTGTCTGACAAGACTTGTATCTATTGGACACTGCTATTATTTTTTAACAATTCATGACATTACAAGATTTTCAGGTAAGCGATCGCGATCTTAGTGACGCAGCCCTTGGACAGTATTTAGAATCGACAGCGATCGCAGTTGACACAGAAACGATGGGATTATTGCCACAGCGCGATCGCTTGTGTCTTGTCCAGCTGTGCAACCTAGAAGGGAAAGTCACTGTAATTCGCATAGCCAAAGGACAAACTGAGGCCCCAAATTTAAAAAAACTCTTCGAAGCGGCCAATGTTGTAAAAGTGTTTCACTTTGCTCGCTTTGACATTGCCACTTTGCGGGCCAATCTGGGGATTCAGGTTAGCCCTGTTTTTTGCACCAAAATTGCTAGTAAGTTAGCCCGTACTTACACAAATCGCCACGGACTCAAAGATGTGGTGCAAGAGTTAGAAAAAGTAGAACTAGATAAAAGCTCTCAAAGTTCTGATTGGGGTAACGCCATTAGCTTATCTGAAGCTCAACTGAGTTATGCTGCCAATGATGTGCGTTACTTACTTAGTGTGCAGCAGAAGTTAACAGAAATGCTCAAACGAGAAGAACGCTGGGAAATTGCTCAAGAGTGTTTTGAATTTTTGCCAACGATAGTTTCTTTAGATTTATTGCAATTTAAGGATTTATTTGAACATTAGACCAAACACTAAATCTATTTCAAAATAGTGTATTGGTTATTGCAAGAGAGATTTTCATCTTTCCTTGTGAGTGTAATTCATGGAGTCTCTTGCAAAATTTATTGATGCTGTATTCCAGCATTAAAAGTCAAAATCTTCTGTCTTTCGACTAGTAAATTGTGACCTCTTTGCTCATACCAAATCAAGATTAGACCTCTTGGAAAATTCTCTAACACCCCACCTGTAGCCTCTCCCTGCAAGCAAACAGGGGAGACTGTGGTGTAACTCAAAGGTATAGTGGGGTTTTTATTCTTGATTTCTGCAAGAGGTCTATCGCTGATTTTCTCAGTTATTTTTCCTTAAGAGCCGACATTGGAATCATCTCTGTCTTTAGATTCACTAATGCCTTCTTTAAGGTTGCTAGCTCCCTCTTGAATACCTTCTTTGAGATTACTAGCTCCTTCTTGAATGCTGTCTTTGAGGTTACTAGCTCCTTTCTTGATGGCTTCCGTCGCGCTAGTACCTCCCCTTGGCTGATTTTGTTCGTGATTCTTTAGCCGATCTACGATATTGTAGTCGTCTGCACCTGCGGGAGTTTTTGATTCAACAATCCCTTCTGTTGGGCCACCAATAGCCTTCCATCCAGCAAGACCACCTATCAGTTGAGAGACATGCTCAAATCCATTAGAACGCAGTTGTTGCGCGGCTTGAGCAGTTTCTTCTTCATTAGCGCCGTAAACGTAAATATCACGGCTCTTATCTAAAGAAGGTACTGCACGCTCTACCAATTCATCTATGGGCATGGGCATTGCTCCCATAATGTGACCTTCATTGAAGGTGTTGCGATCGCGCACATCCAGTATTGTAAAAGCTGGTTCGCCCCATTCTAAACGAGACTTCAGGACATGAGCATCAGATTGTCCTTGTATTGGTGGTTGGGGGGGAATGATGCCGCCTACTAAATTGTTAACCATAGGTATTCCTTGCTGACGATATTAATAGCAATTTAACGGAGTCAATATCTTTAATTACTCTTTCTCTAGACTGAATCTATTCAAAATCTCTCTTGAGATAGAGTAGCTAATTAAAATATTTTCTACCATTTAACCCATTGCAAATATAGTCAAATTAGACTATTAAAAGAGATTTTTATTTATATTAATTTTAATAAAATGTTTAAAATTAATATTTTGGATATTTACTTATTTAAATAATAGGCTTTATTCTATTTTATTAAACATCCTATCCAAAATCGTCTAAAAATTAAAATTATTCAGCGAATATTAGAGGAATTACGTAGCTTTTCAATATCTGCGATCGCTAATAATAATGTTTCTTCAATCTCGTGCCGCACTATTGGAGTTACATCAGCCGCAATATTGAGACAATCAACTAGTAATTTATTACCATTATAATATTTTTGGAGCAATTCTTTTTGCTGTTCGTTGAACTGCCAATCATAACCAATATGGCGATGCTTAATTAGCATATCTCTTAATTGTTCACCCCAAATTTTACTTTTAGCTTTCCACCAGTCCCTAAACTGCTCTGGATTACTATCTATTTTTGGTAATTGTTTCTTGAGTTTTTGCAGCACTTGCTTAAATTTAAGATCAACAACAATATCAATAGCTTTATCAAAGGCAATAAGAAGGGCATGAGCATGATCGAGGGCATCGTTGAGGGTATGCTCAAAGGCAAAGTCAAGATCGTGAATACAGGCAACAGTACTGAATAGAAACTCATCTAATACAAGCTCTGCATCAAAGGTGATGTTACCTACAAGAGCGCACTCAAGGTCATAACCAGAGGCATATACAAAAGCATTATGTCTACTGCAAATGCAAGAGCTTCGCTCAACGCAAATGAGATAAAAAGCACGAATACCTGCTGCTTTGTAACTACTAGAAACTGAACTAGATTTTTGATGCAGCCAGGTTAAAAAATACTGCAATTTTTCATCGTCAGCCAATAGCAAATCAATTTTTTGTTTCATTAAATGTAGTATTTCATTAGCATTTGGCAACATAGTAACAGTTAGTAAAAATACTTGCCGCCAGTGCCTTTCAGTTATATGATTGACGAGATTGTTACAATCATAGTCTTGGTAACTTTCAACAATTTTTCGAGCCGTGAAATACTCTTGAAATGTCAGATGAGAAAAAGAGTAAATTCCCCGTGCCCTTTCCACCAATAACCCATTCTGTACCTCAATTGCTTTTAGCACTGCTTCATTATCTAGCTGGCATTGAGTTGCATCAGAGTTAAGATTTTGTATGGGTTCAAGATAGTCAGCAATAAGTTGCAGGATATTTTCTTGTTCAAAAAAGTATTTTTTTTGCTCAAAAGTGATAGCTGCAAGTTGAAAAATCAGTTTTTTCTTACTTGCTAGAGTTAAATTATAAGCAACTCGATCGCGTTTAATTCCTCTGATTTCATCCCATCTGAACAACAAAATGTTCAGTGCTTGCTCATATAACTTGGCTGGATTTACGGGAAATTGATTTTTTACTTGGAACACTAAGCAAATCAAATGCAGCAGTAAGGGAGTGACCGCCAATTCTCGGATATGCTGATTTTCTGGTAGATGAAGCTGATTAATAAATAAATTTCCTATTGCTTCCCCATCTTCTTTAGACTTAAGAGCAACTCCAACAAACCAATTTTTGGCAAAAAATTCTATTTGTCCTTGGTCAAAGTCTTCTAACTCAACTTCAGTAAATCCCTGAAATCTATATTTTTGGGCAGCAATCCGACAGCTAATAACAAACTTATTTTTATAAAAAGTTTGAGTAAGCCTCCGAATTTCGATTGTTAATTGTTCTGCCTTTTCTGCTGGCACTTCATCTAATCCATCTAGCAAAATCAGCAGTTTTCCTTCTGTCAGCAGAGTTTTAGTTGATTCCTTTGCAACACCACAATTGAGAAAATCTTGGATGATGTAGTTTAATAGATTGAATTCACTATCATTTTTGACATCTTCAGCAAATTCTTTCATCCTAATAAAAGTTGCGATGCGGTTTGGCTGAAAATCGCCTTTGTTACACTCAATCGCTAGATATTGTAAAAATATAGTTTTACCTGACCCTGGTTTACCCAGCACCATCAGTTTTGAGTGCCTTAATACTGCTTCCAACCCTGGTAATCTTTTCTGACGGTTGTATCCTCCAAGTTGATTAAAGTCTGATTCAGATTTCAAGTCTTTCAACAGATCAGAAATTTCTTGCCATTGCAGGCTTACTATCTCCTCTAAGACATTAGTATTGGTGTAAATATCCATCAGTTGGACTGTCTGGGAAATGTCCAACATTTGCAGAGTGTTGCACTGGTCTTGAATTTTCTCTTGGCGCTTTTGACGCACTTCCCGCACCAGTGTATCGAGGTCAGTACCTTTGATTTGCGTCTTAGTAGTTACCTCAAATGCCACATTTTCAGGTAAACCAGCAACCTTTTGCCAAGACAACCCTAGCTGTTGGCAAATTTGCACAAAACAAGATCGGGAAACTGACTCACCTGCAAAAAATTTGGAAACTGGTTGACGTGTAATGCCTAAAGCTATTGCTAATTTATGCTGACTCCAAGTTTTGTCTGTTAAAGCTGTTTTTGCTGCTCTTATACCTTCTGGTGATGCTCTGAGTCCTTGGCTTGTCATAGTCTCAGGCTGAAATTTGTAGTATAGTATATGCTTAAAAGGGTAGCTACATGTAAATGCACGTAGAGTGAATTTTCGTAGTCCTTCTTCAGGAGCAGATACTAGTTAGTTCAAGTAGGATTGGGTAGAATCTAAATTGGCTTATGGCTTAGTTTGTGGGCCTCTACGAATCACTAATTAATCAGGGAGTACATTGCTTTTCCAAAGTTGTAGGAAACTGCCGTAGCGTCTGGTGTCTCTCTAGACTATTTTTGATTATACAAATTGTCTCACATTACACTTATCTTAAGTATTAAAGTCAATAATTATACAATGTAAATTCAAAATTATACAAAAACCATACAAAAATCATACAATTTATCAGCATTACGGTGGCTGAAGTTTTCACAAACTTCATGGAAAATTAATTGTATACAAGTACTACAGTAGCGATCGTACTCAGCAGAGACGCGCGTGAATCCACTCTCAACAGAAACACGTACAGCAAAACTGGGACAACAGCGAATCGCCCAATCTACAATAGGCAGCATTATGGTTATGATTACCGCTACTACTCCTAAAATTCTGATTGTTGATGACGACTTCGGCGTGAGAAATCTCGTTCATCGTTTTTTGAGTCGGAAATATCAAATAGAGGCAGCAGCAGATGGTAAGACTGCCTTATCGATGTTTGAGCAATTCAACCCAGCCTTAGTAATTCTGGATTGGAATTTGCCGGATGTTAATGGTTATAGCCTTTGTCAAGAAATGCAGAGTCGTACTAATGTTTTAGTGCTGATACTGACTAGTAGGACTGATGAGGCTGATAAAATTAAAATCTTGAGTGCAGGTGCTGATGATTTCATGACTAAACCATTTAGTCTTGCAGAAGTAGAAGTTAGAGTAGAAGCTCTTTTGAGGCGGATACGCTATATCAACCCTTCACCAACACAACGGATCATTTTCAAGCAGCTAGTAATTAACCCAGAAGGACGGGAGGTAATACTAAACGATAAGCTTCTCGCTTTAACAGCACTGGAATTTAATATTTTACATTTTTTGGCAAGTCATCCTAATCAAGCTTGGAGTCGTCCACAGTTAATCCAAAAAATCTGGGGTTGCGACTACGTAGGAGATGGCCGGGTAGTTGACGTACATATTGGTCAGCTTCGCAAGAAGATGGAAGTCGATCCTAGCGTACCAGAGTTTATTAAAACTGTACGCGGCTATGGTTATAAGTTTGAAGCACCCGACGAAAATACTACTTCCTGAGCTTTGCGATTTCAGGAGTAGTTTATAACAAAGAATGACTCATCTGAGTCAGCATTAGTCTTATTGTTTACTTAAATACTTTTACTGAGGCTTGACCGTATAACTTGCGTTAGTTTGGAGCGTTGATACAAACAGATTTGGTGATTTCGTGTCTGATCAAGCCTCAGATAGTAACTTTATTGCTTTTAATATATCGTCTCAAGATAAGTTTCAGAAAAATCAAAACTTACAAACTTTGTCCGAAGTTTCGCCTATAGGTAAAATTTGGGATAAGCATAGAGCTAATACTGATAAAGTTTTGTATTATTACGCCAAAGCAGACGAACATTATTTTCACCAGTATGCTTGGCGCATGAAAATATGTTCCGAGTTGCTGAAATTGCAATTAGTACCAGACGAATCGGAAGGTATTCTCAAGTTAAAGTTATCCGATGCCCGATTTTGTAGGGTTCGTCACTGTCCGGTTTGTCAGTGGCGGCGATCGCTAATGTGGAAAGCAAGAGCTTACAAAATTCTCCCACAGGTTGTAACTGATTATCCCAACTACCGTTGGCTGTTTGTCACCTTAACTGTAAAAAATTGCCAGTAGAGCGATCGCTGTTGGGGGTATACTCAGGCAGTATATGCGCGAATTAGAGGAGAAAAACCAAGACCTCATTGATGAAAGTGAAGAGACAGATGAGGTGGATGGAAAAAGTTTGTAGTTTCGATGATAAGCTCAAAAAGGTTCAAGTAATAAATTATAATTTTCACATATACTGTTAAATGACAGCTTGCAAAATTAGGAAACACAAAACCCAGACAAACAACTAGTGAATGACTGGGATATTCAAATTAGCTTCACTCGAAATTAGGAAATAACTTCGAGGGGCAATTTATAAACTGTAAAAATAAATTGGTAAGGTATAAGAGGATGTTTGAAAAGTCCTCCAGCGTGTGTTTCACTACCCTGGCTACCGAGAAACTGCTACGAGATAATCAGAGTTTTGGGATTTGACATTGCACCTCTGAGTCGCACTTGAGGATTAATCCGACCCTTTTCAAACATCCTCTAAGACTGAGCGATTTAAACTGTCCTTAAAAAATCACCTCATACTGACTTCACTGTTACTGCTAGCTGTAATCCCAATGCATCCAGTAATTTCCTCAGACAATAAAATTCAATTTCTCCTTGCTCAGATAACATCAAGTCGAGTTGCTCATAGGATTGTTTAACTTGCGCTGGAAACTGATCAATTCCACCCTGTGCCTCAATTACATTCTTGAGCGCTTTTCCTAACATTTTAGGATCGCCCTCTTCTAGAACTACTTCGATATAAGATGCTGCTTCTAGTGGATCTTGGAGATGTTTAACTCGGTCAAGTCTGGCTCTTATTTTAGCTTTTGATTTTCTATCTCGCAGAGAATCAAGCCACTCATCAAAAATATTCTTTCCATCTACTGTCAGATAATTCCTAATTTCTCTTGGTTGCACTTCCATGATTCTTTGGACAAGTCTATTTATAAATCATGAAATAATTCATAGTTTTCTCGCCGCTAACCTTTGACTAACCAACTCAGCCGCTAAATGTATTGCTACTTTCATACTCGTAGCATCAGCAATTCCCTTACCCGCAATATCAAACGCTGTTCCATGATCCGGTGAAGTCCGAACGAAAGGAAGACCAATAGAAGTATTAACTGCCCGATCAAATGCCATCAGCTTCACAGGAATTAAACCTTGGTCGTGGTAAAGTGCCAAGTAGCCATCAGCCGGATTTTGGACTAAAGAATTTCCATACCAAGCTTGACCAGGTTTAACCCACATCGTATCTGGCGGTATTAGCCCATCTAGTTGTAATTGTGGTCGTTTTTGCCGCTCTTGCTCCAACCAGGGAATTAACCAATCCTGTTCTTCATGTCCAAGTTGTCCCTGTTCGCCACTGTGAGGATTCAAACCTGCGATCGCAATTCTCCCATTTTCTATCCCAAAATCTTTCTCCAAACACTCCACCAGCAAATCCAATTTCTGTGTCAACAATTGTGGTGTCAATGTATCCGCTACTTGACGGAGGGGAATATGTGTGGTAGCAAGTAAAGCGCGGAGTGTCCAGTTAGTATGGGGCGATCGCGCCACAAATAACATCCCAAAGCGGTCAACACCTGACTTGTGTGCCAAAAGTTCCGTTTGCCCTGGATAATTATACCCGGCGGCTTTCCAAGCAGATTTAGCGATCGGCCCCGTGACTATCCCATCAAATTTACCAGCGAGTGTTTGTGCGATCGCACATTCCATATAAGCAAAACTAGCCGCACCACTAGCCGCATTACCTATTCCTGGAATAATTTGACCTTTAATTTTTCCATCCAATTGCACATCACTAACAGACAACTCTTCTGGATTTGCCAAAGGTGCTAAATTCTCGATTAAATTCAATTTGTGATAAGTCTGTGCCAGCAAATCCCCATTACCCACCACTGTTACGTCGTATTTTTTACTAATTTCCGGTTCTGCTAAAGCTTTTAAAATCACCTCCGGCCCAATACCTGCCGGATCTCCCAGCGTCAGCGCCAAACGTGGGCGATTCTTTTTGCTAAAATTCACTAAATCACCTTGATTATTTTGATACATAAAATTTATTCATAATTATTATCATTAAAATTTTCCCCATCCCCCTCATCTCCCGCTCTACAGTAGGGATTGCCCCCCAAACCAGTAGGGATTACTTGCTAAACTAGTTTAAAATTATTTACACAGGTCTAATCCTACAGTAACTATTGAAAAGCTTCTGCTAGACCTAGTTTACACACACTAATTTGCATAAGGAGAATCACACCAATGGGCGGCGAAATTTTGAATGCAGCTATATTGTCCTTCGGTTTAATCTTCGTGGGCTGGGGCTTAGGCGCATTGTTACTGAAAATTCAAGGCGGAGAAGAATAACTTCTACGGTAATTGAGTATTGAGAGGGAAGAGGTTTTCCTCTGCCTTGAAAAGTTCTGTTCGCCCCAAGCTGGCGTTCATACTTTTCGCTAACTGGGAAAAAAGCTTGTCCGTTTACCGGACAGCGATTTTCCCATGAATTCTTCCATAACAAACGATTTTCTTAGAAAAGATGTAAACTTTTGTTTACATAGGTTATTCTGATAACATTCTTTTCATAAAACATTAAAATTTATTACAAACCTCATGACATTATTAATCGTCGGTGCCACTGGCACCTTAGGAAGACAAGTGGCTCGTCGTGCAATCGATGAGGGATATAAAGTACGCTGCCTCGTGCGGAGTAGTAAAAAAGCAGCTTTTCTCAAAGAATGGGGTGCTGAACTTGTACCAGGAAATTTACGTTACCCCGATACCCTAGCGGCAGCATTAGAGGGTGTAACCCAAGTTATTGATGCGTCAACATCTCGTCCTACAGATTCACTGAGTATCAAGCAAGTGGACTGGGAGGGCAAAGTAGCATTAATTCAAGCAGCAAAAGCAGCAGGTGTAGAGCGCTTTATCTTCTTTTCAATTTTGGATGCGGATAAATACCCAGAAGTACCGCTAATGGAAATTAAGCGTTGTACAGAACTATTCTTAGCTGAGTCAGGCTTGAATTATACCATCTTGCGGCTAGCTGGTTTTATGCAAGGGTTAATCGGTCAATATGGGATTCCCATTTTGGAAGGACAGCCAGTTTGGGTGACAGGTAACTCTTCTCCCATTGCCTATATGGATACTCAGGACATTGCTAAGTTTGCAATCCGTGCATTGAGTGTGCCCGAAACGGAAAACCAAGCTTTTCCTGTAGTTGGTACTCGTGCATGGAGTGCAGAAGAAATCATCAACCTGTGCGAACGCTTATCTGGAAAAGATGCCAGGGTAACGCGGATGCCAATCAGCGTACTGCGTGCCGTGCGGGGCTTAATGCGGTCTTTTCAGTGGGGATGGAACGTGGCAGACAGGCTAGCGTTTACAGAAGTATTGGCTAGTGGTAAACAGCTAAATGCTTCAATGGATGAAGTATATACAGTTTTTGGTTTAGATCCGCAACAAACCACAACTCTAGAAAGCTATCTCCAAGAGTATTTCAGCCGGATTATGAAGAAGCTCAAAGAGGTAGACTACCAGAAAAATAAAAATAAAAAGCAGAAACCTAAAAAAACTCCTTTTAAACAGTCTTCAAAAGCCAATAGTCAATAGTAATTACAGAAGAGACATTAGTCATGAAACTCTACACTCTGGATATTTGACTCCAGATTAATGACTACATGACCCAAAATGTGTAAGGATTACATAATACAAAGCATCGCCTAAACTTGGATATTTGAGTGTGCCGAAAGCAGGCATTATCTACAATGACGTTAAACCGATAGCGGGTCGTGTCGCTATCGAGTTGAAAGACAAGCTAACCGCAGCCGGTTGGGATGTGTGTATCACATCAAGTATCGGTGGAATATTAGGCTACTCTAATCCAGATAGTCCTGTATGCCACACCCCCATTGATGGTCTAACGCCCCCTGGTTTTGACTCAGATATGGAGTTTGCAGTGGTGTTAGGGGGAGACGGCACTGTTTTAGCAGCGTCTCGTCAGGTAGCCCCCTGTGGTATTCCACTATTAACAGTGAATACCGGTCACATGGGATTTTTGACAGAAACTTTCCTGAATCAATTGCCCCAAGCACTTGAACAGGCAATGAATGGTGAGTATGAAATTGAAGAACGAGCCATGCTCACCGTCAAAGTATTTCGGGGAGATGCAGTACTGTGGGAAGCTCTCTGCTTGAATGAAATGGTTCTGCACCGAGAACCTTTGACCTCTATGTGCCATTTTGAAATTGCCATAGGTCGTCATGCACCAGTAGATATCGCGGCGGATGGTGTGATTGTTTCTACGCCTACTGGTTCTACAGCTTACTCATTGAGTGCTGGTGGCCCAGTCGTGACTCCTGGTGTACCTGTTTTACAGCTAGTACCCATTTGTCCCCATTCTCTAGCTTCTAGAGCATTGGTATTTCCAGATACTGAATCGGTGAACATTTATCCAGTCAACATTCCTCGGCTAGTGATGGTGGTGGATGGTAATGGAGGGTGTTATGTCCTACCAGAAGATAGAGTATATATGGAGCGATCGCAATATAGTGTGCGATTTATTCGCCTTCAACCGCCTGAGTTTTTCCGAATTTTACGAGAAAAATTAGGTTGGGGTTTACCACATATTGCCAAACCAACTTCGGTAGAATTACCGTAATGATTGGGCATTGGGCATTGGGCATTGGTTATTAATTCTTCTCCCTCAGTCCCACCCTGCGGGAAGCTAAAGCTACATCACCCTATTCTCTATGCCCAATGCCCAATTTACTGATTTCCGTCCAGAATTACTGGTACAGGGATGGTATTTGGAGTTAGTTATTAAGATTGCATCGGAGAATTCGATTGCTGACACCTGAACGTGCTAAAAGATTCTTAGCCGTGCGTCAAATCAGGATTGCTTCATCGTTAAAAACTCGTAATTGCACTTTATAACTGATGTAAAGATTTTCTCTGGAACATCTTTACAATCCCAAATCCAATATCCCAAATTGTTATGACAGTTGCTCCAAGTCCCTGTGTTTTGGTGATTGAAACCGATGAGAGCCTAGCAAATCAGCTTGCTTGCGATTTGCAAGAAGCTGGCTATGAATCGATATTGGCTCATGATGCGACCAGTGGTTTGCAATACTGTCGCGATCGCCAACCTGCTTTAATTGTTTTAGACCGGATGTTAGCAGGAGAATCAGGACTCTCATTGTGTAAAAATTTGAGAAGCACTGGTATGCGATCGCCTGTGTTGATTTTAATGGCAAGGGATACCGTCGATGATCGTGTAGCTTGTCTAGAAGCTGGAGCGGATGATTACATCCTCAAACCTTACCGCTCTGAAGACTTTTTGAAGTTAATTCGGCTCTACTTAAAACCCGATGTGGATACCACGGAGCAATTACGCTTTGGGGATCTTATTTTAGACATCGCAAGTCGCCGTGCTATCCACGGCGGTCGGGCAATTGACTTGACAATGAAAGAATTTGAACTATTAAAATTCTTAATGGAACATCCCCGTGAGGTGTTAACCCGCGAACAAATTTTAGAAAATGTTTGGGGTTATGACTTTCTGGGTGAGTCGAATGTCATTGAAGTGTACATCCGCTACCTGCGCCTCAAAATCGAAGATGAAGGTCAAAAGCGCCTAATTCAGACAGTGCGCGGCGTAGGGTACGTTTTAAGAGAATCCTAGTAGAGATGGCGAAAGTTTGCCTACCTTTGACAATGGGCTTAAGCCCATTGTCTAGTTAATTCAGCCTGAAAACGCCTGTGTATTACCAGACAAATAAAAGCGTGAGCTTTTTAGCTTAAATTCTGTAAAATTGAAATCTAAATTACAAAATCAAAAATAATTATGAATCGTTGGCTAGGTTTATTCTCAATGTTGCTGAGTGTTTTATTGATGGGCTGTTCTGTGCCAACAACGGCTAAACCTCCAACCCCCACGTCTGATTCTAAACCTCCAACCCCAGCGAGTTTAGGTCAAAAACTACCAATTTCTGCAAAAGCCATTCTTCCTAATGGCACAACTATTCAGCTAGAAGTCGCGAAGACACCACAACAGCAACAAATGGGGTTGATGTATCGACCAGCTTTACCAGATGACCGAGGAATGCTATTTGGGTTCGCTTCACCACAACCAGTTAGTTTCTGGATGAAAAATGTACCTGTAGCCTTGGATATGGTATTTTTACAGAACGGTGTAGTTAAATATATCCAATCTGCTGCACCTCCTTGTGCAAGTGAGCCTTGTCCTACTTATGGCCCCAACACACCAATCGATAAGGTAATTGAACTTCGCTCTGGAAGAGCTGCCGAATTGAAGTTGAAAGTGGGCGATATTGTCAAAATTGAGAGTTCTGAGACTTAGCTACTTTTCAAGGATAAAGATTTGGATAGTTGCTCTGTTCAGACCGTATACTACCTAAATCGATGTTTTTTTTGTAAAAAATGTCACGTGCTGTAGCAAAAAGTCATCTGTAACGCTACTATTTAAAAACTGTGGTAATAATGTAAAATTCTACTGTCTCCAATCTGAAATCGCGAACTTGAGGTTTGGTTGCAAAAATATTCCCTTCGGCGTAAGTGTAAATAGTCGCCAATAAGAGAGTATAGGTTATGGAATCTTTGTTACTACATGTGTAATTAAAAAAACTACACAAGTAAACAAGATGGAGTCATTGAATTAAGTAAAAATGCTGCTTGATAATTGAGCAGATGACAAGCCTCTCTTAAAGGCAAATCAAAAAAAACTGTGCTGGGGTGTATAGCCAATAACGGCACAGTGACAGATGAAATACTGGCTACTGGCTACCGAGCAATGGTGAACTGATATATGACAATACATTCTGCACAAGGAGGTGAGATTCAAATGTCACCATCAAAATATTCTCGACTGATTCATTTTTTGCAAGAAGATTTGGCAATTTCCACAGCATCGCTGGCGGTTGCACTGCGCCATCGGGAGCAAGACCCAGGCCCTTTGGCAATGATTCTTTGGCAGTATGGTTTGATTACTCTAGAACAGTTAGAACAAATTTATGATTGGCTGGAGACGGCATAATTTATGCCAATTTTGGGTTTTGGATTAAAAGTCTCTATCAAAAGGCTGTTACCGGAATCTCAAACAATACTATGTTATGCAAATTCTGGATCGTACTAAGTTGCCAAAGTTGGTATTGTTTGGTGTCAAATAAGCTGTGTGACTCTCTCAGAAGCAAATAATACTATCTAGGGCAAGTTGGTCTCATTTAAGATAATAAAAGTATGTCACATCAACTCTATCTTGTACAAAGGTTGATATATAGGTTTATTAACTCTGACGGTTTCTACTTATTTATATACAACAAATCAAAAGAGCGAGTTGATAATTTAACTCGCTCTTTTGATTTATTAGGACTGACTAAACACTTTAACTGCTGCTGCTATACCAGAACCAGGGGTGAAGTCTTTGTATCCAAGTTCTGTTAGGGTAACTTCTAAGGATGCTATACAGCTAAGGATATCGCGATCGCTCACAAAGCCCAAGTGACCAATGCGGAAAATCTTATTACTCAAATGGTCTTGACCACCTGCAAGGGCAATATCAAAGCGTTTTTTCATCAATGACCGAATCTTATCCGATTCAATTCCCTGTGGTGCTACAGCCGTAATCGCCGGACTAGCGGAACTATCTGCTGCAAACAGAGGCAAATTCAACCCTTGAATGGCGGCGCGGGTAGCATTTTTCAGCCGTTCATGTCGAGCAAATATTGACTCTAATCCTTCCTCTTTCATCATTCGCAACGTGGTGTGTAACGCTACGATCAAGTTCACGGGTGGAGTAAATGGAGTTGTATTTTTGGCTGTGGCTTTGCGATATTTGCCTAAGTCCAAATAATATTTCGGTAGTTTCGCAGTTTTGTAAGCTTCCCAAGCTTTGGGACTAACAGAGACAAAACCCAATCCCGGCGGAATCATATAACCTTTTTGAGAACCGGAGGCGACTATATCCAAACCCCAAGCATCTACCGGGAGATTGAATGCACCCAAGCTTGTGACGGCATCAACGATAATCAAAGCTTCACCGTGTTCTTTCACATGGCGGTTGATGCTTTCTAGGTCATTCAATACACCTGTCGAGGTTTCACTGTGGGTAATGATTACAGCTTTAATTTGCTTTTGGGTATCTGCTTGGAGTTTTTCGGCAAATACTGCGGGGTCTAAGGGTTTTCCCCATTCCACCTTAACTTCTTCTACATTCAAACCGTAGGCTTGGCCAACTTCTACCCAGCGTTCGCCAAATTTACCATTAGAGCCAACTAAAATGCGATCGCCTGGAGAGAGAAAATTAATTATTCCAGCTTCTACAGCACCCGTACCACTGACATTCAGTGTCAGCACATCACTTTGAGTTTGGTGCAACCACTTCAGGTTTTCCGTCACCTCTGCCAAGATGTTGCTAAATTCACTGGTACGGTGTCCAATCGGATGCTTGGCTAATGCCAGTAAAGCAGCTTCTGGCACCGGGGTTGGGCCTGGAATCATTAGCATCAGCTTATCGTTCATGTGTCTATCCTAAAAGTCAAATAAAAGTCAAAATTGTGGGAAATTGGTTTAGTCTGGTAGCAAATTTTAGATATTCATCTACAAATTACACTCAGATCGCCACCAGTCTTGTTGTATATTTTCCAAATCCATAGGAAAAGTATCGTGGGAGTTAATGATCGGTCAGCTTGACCTTCGCAATTTCTACGAGACTCCAACTCAAATAAAACCTCTGTTCCAGGCAATCTTACCATACACTTAGACACCAGGTTAAGGCGTGTGCTAGTAGGGGAGTAGCTAAAATAGCTGAGGCTGAAGCGTCCATTTAAGCTCTCCCAATTTTAGGTATAGATATTATAAATTCTTTAATCTTCCCCATCATCGGCCTCAGTTGTTTTGATAGAAATATGCGAAATCGATTTAAATATCGTGGAAATCGTCGGTGAAAAAGCTCTGTTTTGCTTCAACCAAGGAAGTAACCGCCTACACTATGCGGAAGAGTTAGATGTCATCGTTTGCTAAGAGATAAAAGATACCCAACCAAAAGTTTTCAATCTGCCTAGGTAGAAGATTTGTTCTTTGGTTCTCATTCTCTAAAGAATAGCTTTATCTATTGAGGAGGTGATGATTTTATTGCAGTCTAAATCGCTTTCATGCAGATATATAAGCCATCTCAGGCTTACTTGATGGCGATTTTTCACTGATACCTTCCAGTTTATTTGCTGCTAAATTTGAGATATTTATGCTGCTAATTGCTGCACATTTTGAAGCTTTACTCAAAGGCAGGCAATGCCTATGCCTACGCTAATCAACTATAAGTTTTTATACTATACTTACAAACTTGCTACAATTGTGCTTAGTTTCGTTAGTTACCATTCATGGTGAGTCGTTTTTAACTAGTGTTCAGTTCATAAACTGTCACTCACCAGATCCCCGGTTTTCTTGTAAAAGAGATATTCTTAGTTAGTGCAAGGAGTGATACCATTTCACCAAATGTTTGTCACAAGTTATCCCCGCAATACTCCCTGATAAGGGGGTGTTGCAGATTTCAAATGTTGCATCAAACAAGTGAGTTGGTATAAGCTTTTACGGGGAAGCGCTTGAGTGAGCAAAACTCTCAAGCGCTTTTTCGTGTATAAATAAAACAGTTTAACTCTTTGAACGATAATTATAGATGTTTTTAAATACACACATACCAGAGAAAGAGACTACTGTTACAATATTTTTTGCAACAGATTCTTGATGGTTTTAACATCCGTGCATTCCATCAAAATCTTTTTAAGTGACTGGACGTACCACACGAATTAGTTTTCCTTGCAACGCTTGTTCTGCTGTGACAGTCTCATCTATCCGTGATGCAAACTGTCCCCAATTACGATTGTTCGTACAAACAATAATACCGAAGTGGTTAGAATCACGACGATGCAAACGGATAAAATCAATTCTGTTGATAGTTAATATCGAGGGTTCTTGACTTACAGCAAATGCTAGCACTTCCTCATCAGGTACACCTTGGTCTGCATTTTCTGCTTCTTGAACTGTCAAAACATCATGTCCCAAAGCGCGTAATAATTCCACAACTGGAAATGGAAACTGCTCATCTGCGTAAAACCTTGCCATCGACTGGGCTACCTCATTACGCTCAATTGCCAATTAGATTTCATTAAGATGAGCTTCTGCGTATACCCAAGCATTGGCTAAATCTGTAGCTGTAATAGTTGGATAGCTCGTTAAAAGGTCAGCATCACTATATCCAAGACGGCTAGCTTCCACAAGTACCCAGACAGGAATACGAGTTTTAGCGATACGAGCCTCTCCACCACAGACTTTAGGAGTTTTCTCAATTCCTTGCCAATTGTTGCCGAGGCTTTGAGCAAGTAACTGTATAGCCTGCAATTTTTCACGCTTGTCTGAGGGCAAGAAGTTGTTGTTCTAACTCTTTGAGTGTCACGGATGTAAATCCTTTGGTGTTTTGGAAGTCTTGAGCAACTGGTGTAGTCTAGAGGGAAAGACATTTCAGGTTTTCAGTGCATAAATCCTAAGCATATCTCTTCCCTCTACTTTTAGCTGACTACAAAATTCACTAACTTTCCAGGCACTACAATTACCTTCTTAATCTCTTTGCCTTCAATGTAACGCTGGGCAATTTCTGATTCACGAGCGTATTTCTCCAACGCTGCTTTATCTGCTTGTGCTGGTACTTGAATCGCGCCACGAGTTTTGCCCATAACTTGAATCACTAAAGTGATTTCATCAGCTACCAAAGCAACAGGGTCAAATGATGGCCAAGTTTGAGTGTGAACTGAATCACTTTCACCCAACAAATGCCACAATTCATCAGCAATATGTGGTGCAAAGGGTGCGAGTAACATCACCAAAGTCCGAATACCTTCTGCGTAAATTGGTGAATTTTTGTCGGCATCACTTAGGGCATTACTCAACTTCATCAATTCGGAAATAGCTGTGTTGAATTGATATTCGTCTTCCACGTCTTCCGTTACCGCTTGAATAGCCGTGTGAATCGTCCGCCGTAATTCTTTTTCAGCCTTAGTTAAATCAGAGAGTTGAGCTTTTTTACGAGATACCCCAGCAGTAATATAATCCGTCACCAAACGCCAAACCCGATTTAAAAAGCGGAATTGTCCTTCCACATCGGCTTCATCCCATTCCAGGTCTTTTTCTGGCGGCGCTTTGAACAAGATGAACATCCGCGCTGTGTCTATACCGTATTTGGTAACTACATCTTCTGGCGCGACACCGTTGCCCTTTGATTTAGACATGGTGGCGTAGAGACGTTGCAAAGGTTCGCCTGTCTGAGGGTCACGAGGGTCAGCAGAATTGACCAGATTAGAAGGAATCCATTTATCCTTACCGCCCTTATTGGGATTTAGATAAGTTAAACCCTGTACCATCCCTTGAGTTAACAGACGTTGGAAAGGTTCATCAAAGTTCAGTACCCCTCTGTCGCGCAGTACCTTAGTAAAGAACCGCGAATATAACAAATGTAAAATCGCGTGTTCAATCCCACCCACGTACTGATTCACTGGCATCCAGTCATTAACTTTACTGGAATCAAAAACCTGTTGTTCATTTTTAGCGTCAGGGAAGCGCAAGAAATACCACGAGGAATCAATAAAAGTGTCCATCGTGTCAGTTTCGCGCTTCGCTGGAGTGCCGCAAGTTGGACAAGGTACATTTACCCAGCTTTCTAACTGAGTTAAAGGTGAACCCCCACGTCCAGTAAATTCCACTTCTTCTGGCAACTGGACTGGCAAATCTTTGTCAGGTACTGGCACTATTCCACAGTTTGGACAGTGAATTACAGGTATCGGTGCGCCCCAGTAACGCTGCCGGGAAATTAACCAATCCCGCAAGCGATATTGCACCCGCACTTTACCAAAACCTTGTTTTTCGGCGTATTCAATTATGGCTTGTTTAGCGTCTGTGGAAGATATACCAGTAAAAGCCCCAGAATTAATTAAAATTCCTGGTTCAGTGTATGCCTGTTTATAGTCAACTTCGACAAGTTGTGTGATTCCATCAATCTCTGATGTTGGAGTTAAGTCAAAACCTGCAACATCATCTGGGGAAGCGATGACAAAATTAATTGGTAAATCGTAATTTTTAGCAAACTTAAAATCTCGGACATCGTGTGCGGGTACACCCATCACTGCCCCAGTACCATACTCATACAGTACATAGTCAGCAATCCAAATAGGCACTTCTTCCCCTGTAAACGGGTTAATTGCCACCCCACCTGTGGGGATACCTCGCTTAGGTTTGTCTTCAGAAGTACGTTCCAACTCACTTTGATTAGAAACCTCTTTAATAAAGACTTCTACCGCCGCTTGTTGTTCTTTTGTGGTAACACGATTTGTTAAGGGATGTTCTGGTGCTAATACTAAATAACTGACACCATAAACGGTATCTGGGCGCGTGGTATACACGGCAATTTTTTCATCTATCCCGATAATGGGAAATTCCAAATAAGCGCCTGTGGATTTACCAATCCAGTTTGCCTGCATCAATTTGACCCGTTCTGGCCAACCTGTCAACTTATCTAAGTCATTGAGTAATTCTTCGGCATAGTCAGTAATCTTAAAAAACCACTGCCGTAACAATTTGCGCTCAACTATTGCACCACTGCGCCAGGAACGTCCTTCGTTATCAACTTGCTCATTTGCTAATACAGTTTGGTCAATGGGGTCCCAGTTTACGGCTGCTTCTTTTTGGTAAGCTAACCCTGCTTGCAAAAACTGCAAGAAAATCCATTGTGTCCACTTGTAATAATCTGGTGAACAAGTAGCTAGTTCACATTCCCAATCAATTGATAAACCAAGACGCTGCAATTGCTGCCGCATCTGGGCAATATTCTGATAAGTCCACTTTGCTGGCGGTACACCACGGTCAATAGCGGCATTTTCTGCTGGCAAGCCAAAGGCATCCCAACCCATTGGGTGTATTACCCGATACCCTTGCATTCGCTTGAGGCGGGCAATCACGTCAGTAATGGTATAATTACGGACGTGACCCATGTGTAGGCTGCCCGATGGATAAGGGAACATGGATAAGGCGTAGAATTTTGGCTTGTTGCTAGCTGAAGGTGTTTTATCTAAGCCAAGTTCTAACCATGTTTTCTGCCATTTTTCCTCAATCGCTGCGGGGTTATATCGGGAATCCACCAAAAATTCTCCTAATGGGTCTGTCGTAGGTTAACCTTTTATGTCAACCTCTTAGGTTAACCTATATTGTAGGTCAACTAATCACAGATTTATATAATTGAGCATCAGCCAAATTATGCCTGAACTGCTAGTGTTTCAGGTATGGCAACAGTCATTTGATAAAGGTTTAGATGGTTGAATTAAATATAAAATTTTCTGATTTGGTGCGGGTTTTTGTCTACGGCACACTCAAACCAGGTGAGGCTAACTATAAAAAATACTGTGCTGGCAAAGTAGTTGATGTCAAAAGAGTTTTTGTAGAAGGTAGATTGTTTGCTCTGCCAATGGGCTACCCAGCAATGACGCTGGGAAATAGCAAAGTTTACGGATATTTACTTTCTTTTCCCAACACAAGAATTTTAAATGAGCTAGATGTGCTGGAAAATTACCAGCCCACTAGACAACCCTCAGAAAACCTCTATAATCGGCAAATTATCGAGGTTTATAAACCACAGTCGCTCTTTCTGGGTTGGGCTTGGGTTTATTTAATGGCTCTAGAGCAAGTTGCCCAACTAGGAGGATTACTCCAACCTGACGGCTGGTGGAGTGGCTGTGGTTTAACTGCAAAGCACAATTACGAGCTGTGAACCGTTAACTTTGCAATTAGTTTATGTCCTGTTTGGAGTCGTGCCGTTGTGGTTGTACCGGATAAATTGGATTTTTTGGAGAAGCTACTGCTGCTTTAGGAATCTCAATTACCGGGTTATTTAGTCCCACCATCAGAGGAGAAGGTGGAATTATAGACGCTGAGGATGTTTGAATCGGTTCTTTTTGTGGTCGTTGCGCCAGTTGCGGCACATTCAAACCACCAGGTACTAAGCTAGATACTGCACCGATTACGCAAGCAGCAACGGCTGCACCTCCCGCCATCCAGTTTAAACGGGAACGGCGGCGCAAACGTGTGAATACTTGCTGAACTGTTGCTTCTGGTGACTCTTGGGCTGTGGTGGGGACTGGAAGAGTCCGCAAGCCTTGGCGCAGCTTTAACAGTCGGGCATACAAGCATTGAACCGAGGCATCATTTGCCAGCCATTCTTCTACTTGCCTGCGTTCAGGGGCTGTGACTTCACCATCAAGGTAAGCACTCAATAACTCGAAGCGATCGCGCTTCACCATATCCATAAGACCCGTTGATTCATTGGTATGCTTGGCCATTCCATCTGACAAATCTTGAGGAAGTTGCAAAGAAGAACGGTCGTAAAACTGAGAATCAGTAGTCATCTTAACATTATTACCAATTCATACACGGGTAAACTGGGCGGGAATTTCGGGAAAATTAGCCATTTTTCCTTCTTAAGATAGAAGTGATCTACGTCTTTATGCTAATTCTTAATCTATGCTTAAATTCTGTCATTGGGCAGAGGCAAGATGCTGTAAATTAGGAGTCTAGATAATTCTGCAAGTGAGCTTGCAGCCTCGATCTAGCTCTGGCTATTCTTGACTTCACAGTTCCTAAAGAAACTCCAGTGATTTCAGCAATTTCTTCATAAGCCATGCCCTCGATTTCTCTCAGGACAATGGTAGTACGAAAGACTTCTGGTAAATCCGCGATCGCTTCCCGCAATTGCTCGTAAAATTCTCTAGTTGTCAGTTCTTCTTCAGGCCCGGGAGTATCGCCAGCGATTTCCCAATCCATCTCACCGTCCTCTAACGAGCGGGGAGCATCCAGTGATAAAGGGCTAACAACCCGCTTGCGTTTCCGTAACTCATCGTAAAACAAGTTGGTGGCAATGCGGCTTAACCAGCCCCGAAATTTAGCAGGCTCTTGTAATCGGTTAATATTCCGATAGACTCGAATCCAAACTTCTTGAGCTAAATCGGCTCTGTCAGACCAATCTGGAGCTAGGTGGTAGAGAACTCTATCAACTTGACTTTGATAGCGGCGTAATAGTTCTGAAAACGCAACACGATCTGGCCGCAGTCCCGCTTGACAGCGCAAAATTAAATCGTGGTTAGGGAGTTTGTCAACTTGCACTGATGCTTCTGGATACTTTGCATCAACCGTTGACCAGGATACAGTAATCGACTGACTCATAGATCGTACTGGCTCTAAATCATCCCTATCTATTAGACCTGCTAATGGGACAGAAGTTCCATGCTAAGGTGACGGATTTATGACTGGAACACGGAGGCAGACAATTTTGGATACATTTATAGCAATAAGGTGAGCCACTTTTTCCTTATACTGCTCGCATAGTTGCCCTTACAACCATCAACTCAAAAAAGCGCAGCAATATGCACATTTTAGTACTTTTAGCAACTGGGTATATACGCTTGATAAAAATAATTAAATCTGGTTATTAAGGATGAAGAGAAAAATTTTGTAATTCTACCTTCTTGATACCTTTAAAATTCAGGTAATAATTTCTGGGAGTTGGGTTGCTGTGGTTACTATAATGGTGATTTATTTTTTTGATTTTGTTACCAGAATAGTTGCTGATTGTTCTAGTTGTGACCCGTAAATAGCACCAGAGTTATGTTGCTCTGGTACACGAACTTGAAAAAATAAATTGAGGGAAAATGTAATTGTGACCGCTAGCAATAGTTTTTCAAACATGGTTTTTCTCCCGCCGACACCACTAATCATTGATTGCTACATTGCAAAAGTTCCGCCAGAAAGTCTAAGTATTGGCTTACAACCCCCAGAACTTTGGAGGAATGAGGTTGGTCACTTGAAGTTTTGCTGCTGGGACAATTTGCATAGTCTTAGTTTGCCCAGAGGTGTTGGCAGATTTATAACGGAAATGATAAGTATTGATAAATTTTTGATAATCGGATGATGAACACATCCAATTTCTCGGCTGGATATGTCAGGGATAAACAATAGGCGATGGCAATGGTAAGAAACGAATCTGTAGGGCGGATGGTAATGTTGCTCTGTTTTGGCACAGCATTTTTATCTTTAGCTGTCCATTGGCGCATTACTACGGCACAACGGCAGTCTGATAAGTCTGCATCTACTTCGATGCGGCGAGATTCTACCCTAACCAATCCCAAGGGAAGCCGCTCAGAGGAAGTCTACAAGAATCTGTCACAAGTGAGTTTAGGGGAAATTGCGCTGGGTGCATCTGTGCCACCTGCTGAAGTTGCCCAAGGCTCAAGTGTTCAGAGGGCGGTTACACCAAAGTCCTCTGCTATTAAGCCTCGAACTAAGTCGAAAATAATTAAGAAGAATGTAGCTAAAGCAACGACTCGCAAGGCTTCTACACTCAAATATTCTGCGATTAAGTCGAAAATAATTAAGAAGAATGTAGCTAAAGCAACGACTCGCAAGGCTTCTACACCAAAATCTTCTACTATCAAGCCTCAAACTCAGCCGAAAACAATTAGAAATAATGTAGCTCAAGCAACTGAACTACCAATTAAGATGCAGCTGGTGGCGCAAGCCGAAAGACAAAATCCAGTTGTGGATAGTTGGCCAAAAGGTTTATGGTCTAAGGCTTCAGCCCAACAAGCACCATCCGCATCTGATAGTCTGGCAGATGGCAAAACGCAAGTGGTGGTTGATTTAAGCGATCGCCGCACTTACGTATATGCAGGAGATGAGGTAATAGCTAGCTACCCAATTGCTGTAGGTAAGAAAGGTTGGGAAACGCCCACAGGTTCTTTCCAGGTGATCCACATGCGACACTATCCAATCTGGCGGCACCCAATTACAGGCAAAGTATTTGAGGCTGGTACGGATAGTCCCTTGGGAGACAGATGGATTGGTTTTTGGTCAGATGGACGCAATGAAATTGGCTTTCATGGTACGCCGGAAATTGACCTGGTAGGAACAGCTGTATCCCACGGTTGTTTAAGAATGCGTAATTCTGATGTCAGAATGCTTTATGAGCAAGTAAGTATAGGGACAACAGTACTGGTACGTAATTAATTAAGAGTCATTAGTCATTAGTCCTTTGTCTAAAACAAATGACAAATGACAAATGACAATGACTATTGAAATTATAATTTTTGCTCAAAATTAGGTGCGTATGTCTGGAGTAAGGCACTAACCTGGCGTACAACCTCATTACCAGTATTTTTGCCCAAAGCTTGCCGTTCTGGGAAGAAATTGGGTCGATCTAGGTAACGATTAATCGCTTCACTCACTTGCTGAGAAATTAATTCTTGCAGTTCTGCCTGAGCCGTTTGGCGCTGGAAGCTAGCACCCTCTTCTGTAGTAGCATACAAAGGTGGTAGTCGATTGAGAGCATAAGCAGCAATATCTCCTACATCTAGAGAACTTTCGCTGGTGGCTTCAATTTCTGCGACTCTGGCGATCGCTTCTGTCAATACCAATTCTTCCATAACGTTAATGAATTGTTTGCGAGGTACCGCCACTACCTCACCAGTCAATAGCGCTCCCATGAGCCGATCCAGCGCCATATACTCTTCAATTGAGAGTTCCGAGGCGTTATCACAGATTCTACCGACTTCTGCTTCCATTGCTGGTGTTAAATAACCATCCTGGAGAGCTTGTTCTACAATTTTTTCGATACTCATAACACTTATCATCATTTATGTTGGCCAAGCAAGGTAGGGACGGTATCAATCCAATTGATTTTGCTTAATCTTCAGCAAAAAAAACACAAATTACGCACAGACGCGATTATTCCGCCTCTACTAATTAACGACCTTAGTTCGCCAAGGTGTTGGATCAACAGATTGTCCGTTGACATACAGACCCCAGTGCAAATGTGGACCTGTGGAAGCACCTGTTGAACCAACTGCACCAATTAGTTGACCAGCTTTCACAAGATCACCTTCTTTAACGTTAATACGACTCAGGTGCATGAAAATACTGGTTACTCCTTGACCGTGGTCAATGCCAACTACGTTACCGTGTATCCTAAACCCTTGGGATACCCTACCCACCAAAGCAACTCGCCCAGCAGCTGGGGCAATCACCGATGAACCGGCAGCACCAGCGTAGTCAAGACCACGATGATAGTAGTCCTTTGCAAATGTACCATTATAGTAGCGACGAACACCATAGGTTGTACTCATTCGCCCTGCATTTGGTTTCAGAAATACTCCATTCCAATACTTTTCTGGTGTTTTTAATGCTTTAAAAGCCGCTACACGCTTAAGTTCGTATTCTGTGGCATCTACTCCGGCTTTGCCAGGTGGCAAAGTAATGCGTTGTACAGGGAACTTGCGATTAAGCACATTCACTGCCAAGTTTTGGACTTGACCATCCCCTACAACGCGAAGTGTTCTAGTTCCAGGTTTTTCTAGGGGAGTTGTGGGAACAAAAGCCCGATACTGATTGGGGGCAATTTGAAAGGCTGGGTATGTATTATTACCATTCGCTACTGTTGGATTTGTACCATTCTCAGGATTATCTAGATTAATCTCTACCGAGAGTGTATCCCCTAATTTAGGACTAGTTGGAGTCACCTTTACTTGTAAAGCATCTACAGGCAATGCCAAGGTGATAGGGAGAACAGCAAATATTCCCATTAACACATTTATTGCAAGGCGATTGGCTGTCAAACTTTTGACATCAAAACCGAGCAACTTCTGGTTTGAACTACTAGCACTATTCTCAATAATCATAGAGCTACAAAAATTCCTTGCTTGTGTTGGAAAATAGACTAGCTTATTTTTACTCGTGTTTCCTCTTTGACGTAGATGTTTTTGAAACCCTCCAGAGACTTATAGACCTCAGAGTTACATCAGGTAGGAGATAAGAGAGAATGATTTGTAACTGTAATTTAGTTAGTTGGTATTAACTTTATGTATTACATTGACATTGGTAATGATCTTAAAATTTAACTAGATTGGAGGCAAAGACTCTATAAGTGTTTGCCAAGGTATCATTTATTAGGCAACAAAAGAAACACCTTGTGATTATACCCATTACATAATAATACTTGAAGAAAATCTTGGAATCAACTGGACACTTGTTTAACTGGACACTCGTACTAGATTGCTAAGTTAAAATTGGTGTAAGTAAATGGCGCAAGCCAGGTAAACCCTGACTTTTCACGGCATCTGCAAAACCTCTCTCTAAATCTCTCTCCTAAAAGAAGAGAGACTTTGAATTTTCACCCTTCCCGTGTCGGGAAGGGGGTTAGGTTTTTGGTGGACTTTTCCACATAATGTGAAAAGTCAGGGTAAACCAAGGGCAAAGTATTAGAAATAACCCTATTAAGCTTAGACAAAGTTCGATTTATTAAGTTATTGAGCATTTAATTTGCAAAAGTAGGGTAGGCAAGATACCTACCCTACAATAGTTTTTAGTAAAATATAGTGTGAAATTATATTATTTTTAATTTATCTAATTCTTAATCACCGTTTATACACTAATAACAGATATAGGAATCATATTTGATTTTTGAAAAAGACTACGAGATAATACTGAGGTAAATATCGGTCTAAGAGTGAACCATG
>NZ_JAAGOG010000358.1:0-4204 GCF_010747425.1 Nostoc sp. UIC 10630 | reverse complement strand
TTTTGGCTATAAATTTTAGTTTCTGTTAGAAAAGAAAAGCTCAAAACTTTATCAAATCAAAGTTTCAGAGTTTCGCTTTGATTATTTTTTTCCGAAAGTGACAAAACAGGGATTAGGGGAATTGTAATTATAAATTCTGTACCTTTATTAGGAGAGGAAATACATTCTAATGTTCCCTGATGTTTTTGAGTAATTATTTGGTAACTAATAGATAAGCCTAAGCCTGTGCCTTTCCCGACAGGTTTTGTGGTAAAAAAGGGGTCAAACAGTTGCTTTTGAATATTTTCCGGGATACCGCAGCAGTTCAAGTAAATCTTGGGTGTACTCATTGGCAGGGGTTAAATTACCATAGATAAAATTCACGGGGTTATTGATTTCGTGAGCTACACCTGCCACTAACTGCCCCAAACTAGACATTTTGTAGTTCCTTCGCTTTCTCCTCCGGTAAAGCATCATTGGCAAACATCCCGGCTGCGAGTTCCGTTCCTGCCAGATATTTCAGCCTTTCGCTTGTTCGATATGGTGGAAAAAACTCGGCGTGTAAATGCGCTTCGGGATGGGCTAAACCGTCAGTTGGTGCTTGGAACCAAGCCATCAAGTAAGGAAACGGGCGATTCCACAAGCCATCATACTTGAGAGTGACAGTTTTTAAGGCTTTGGCAAGTCCCCAACGTTGTTGTGGGGTAAGATCCATAAAAGTGCTAACTGGCTCTTTTGGTGCAATCCAAATTTCAAAGGGGTAACGAGCGCATACTGGGACAAATGCGATCGCATACTCATCTTGATAAATAATCCGTTGATTGTCTGCAATTTCCTTCTGAATCAAGTCTTGCAGTAAAACCCGCCGATGTTTTTCATAATACTCCTGCTGCATTGACAGCATCCGCACCGGAACAGGCGGTATAAAAGGATAGGCGTAAATTTGCCCGTGGGGATGGTGCAATGTTACACCTACCTCTACACCTTTATTTTCAAAAGGCAACACATACTGAATTTGGGGATTTAGTCCTAGTTCGCGGGTGCGATCGCCCCACACTTCCAACAACAAATCTAAATGATCCAACTCTAAGGAACTCAAGGAGGCGCGAGCATCTTGAGTAAAAACCACTACCTCACAGGCTCCATTAGCTGGTAACGTTTCCACGATGGTATCAGGTGAATTGTTGGCTGTCGGACTTATTGAGGGAAAGCGATTATCAAACACTGCCACGTCATACTTACCTTGGGGTAGTTCCGTTGGGAACTCAGGGTTGGTGGTAGGTGCGAGGGGATTATATTCTGGGGGCGGCATGAATGTTCGCCCTTGACGGTGACTAGCATAAGCTACCCATTCCCCCCGCAAGGGGTGCCAGCGCAGGTGGGGATTAGCTTGCACTGGCTCATTACTAGGGCTAGGGGCTTCTAACTGACTAGTAATTGGGTAGTGACTGTATAACTTGAGTTTGCGTCCGTCGGGCTTTAACAGCTTGTGGGAGTACATAATCCTTGTCCTGAGAGGGTTGCAGCGCGGATCGCCTCAATAGGAAATTTCGGAGTGCGATCGCCATACAATAAACCGTTAGCTTCTTGAAAGGTATCCGTTAATTGTGTGTAACAGAATCCGCTAAATAGCTCAATGTTATTAACGGTTTCAAGCAGAGCAGCGTATTTCATTTGTAATTCGGAGATATTCGAGCAGTTTTCATATCCCCAAGCTTGATCTGCGTTAGGTTGGTCAAGAGGGGCATAAGCAATACCACCAAACTCGGTCAACATCACTGGTTGTCCCTGATGAGGATAGTTATCCAAGGTGAGGATACGTCCTCCAGGACGGCTACGCTCAAATAGATCCGATATCTGAATATCCGGTCTGTAACGATGGGCTAATCGCTCAGGCTGGCGTTCATAGTCGTGAATAGCAAGGATGTCGGTATCAGTACTTTCCCAACCGTCGTTACCAATTACTGGGCGACTCGGATCGAGAGTTTTAGTTAGGTGATACATTGCCAACACGTAGTTACGATGAGCTGCCGTTTCAACCAAATTTGGCACACCCCAAGATTCATTACAGCAATTTTCAGGTAAATAGACCACAGTGATTAAACCAACCGAGAGCATCATCTTCGGTAATGTAATTGACAGCAAGCGCCATTGCAAGGCCATCGTGATTCCAGTGTACGTGCTTCGCAGGAACGGAGAAATTGCTTTAGTTTCGACCAACAAAGTTCTATAGGGGATAAATCAGGAGAATAAGGGGGCAAAAACTTGATTTTTGCACCGACTGACTCGATTGCCACTCTGACACGTTCGGCGTGATGAACCCGGAGATTATCCATGACCACGATTGCCCCTTTCCATAACTGAGGTATTAATATCTCAGTTAGATAAGTGAGGAATACATCAGTATTTGTACTTCCTGGTACAGTCATGGCTGCAACCAGCCCATCAAGGTTTAAAGCACCAATCAAAGAAACGTTTCCACCCTTACTTCCAGGTATACTATCAACTGCTCGTTCGCCATTCACTGCTCTAGCGAACAAGCGTGACATCGATAAATTCAATCCAGCTTCATCGACGAATATCAGATTTCTGACATCAATTTTGTCTAAAGTTCGCCGATAGTCATGTCTTAATTCTTGTACTCTTGGGGTATCTTGCTCGCTGGCATAAAGACTTTTTTTTTACACGTAAGCCTAATTTTTCTACCGCACGATGCATTGTACTAATACTTACACTAATCCCTGTGCGTTCTGCATAGCGGTCGCATAATTCTCTGAGTAGCAAATCATTTTTTTCCTCAACTAAAGACTGGATAAAGCCTAGATGCTCGTTTTGAATCGTTGGCTTTTGATATCCTCCACGTCGTTTTGCCTCGATTTGTCCATTTGTTCGATACTGAGATAGTAGATTTCTTACAAATGACAAGCTGACCTTAAATCTTTGCGCCAACTGGCGTTGAGAGCCTTCTTTGGCTTTCCACGCTCTAATCACACGCTCACGCAAATCCTTTGAGTAAGATACTGGCATCTATTCATACAATATTATTTCTTCAGTCTAACTTAGTTTGTGGTTCAATTACCTGAAAATAGCTGTAAATTACAGGCGTTCTTAGGATGGGTAAACAATTATGCACACATGCCTTATGAAAAACAGCAAGAAATGTTGTGGGAATTAGGGCAAGTTGAAATTGGGTTAGGAACGTTAGTCGCAACTAATGAACGAATCCAACAAGCGATTGAACCGAGCGTTAGTGAGTTAAGTAATTGGGTAAAACAGACACAACCTAACATTCATGTGGATGAAACGCCTTGGTCAGTCAAAGGAATCAAAGAATGGTTCGATTTTCAACAAGTTTCAGCCCACAAGCTAAAACCTGGGGCTATATATTAATACAGTTGATTTAAGCTTGATAGATATAGTTGAAATCCAGATAATGAGAGATCCAATCCACTATATAAAATCTACCACTGCCACGAGCATAGCTTTTGCTGTTAATATTCATGAAAAGTTTTGACTCCATTTAATGAAAAAAGTGTAGTCTTATGCATCCTGTATAATTGCTTAAATATTCAATAGCCTAATCTCACTTTAGAAATCGCAATAATAACCAAAAGTTTTGTTTGCTAAATTTAAAACTTTCAAGTTTTAGGTTTACTTGTTGAGGTAGTAAAGTCAAAAATTGAATTTATTAGATATTTATGTTCTTGAGGGCTAAGATTACAATTTTTATAATATTCATTCAGGAAGTCAATGATGGTTAAACTTGCAGATTCTAGTTTTACCCTTTTCCTAGCCGCTTTGAGAGCCTGATACAATCTAGGATAAGCATGATTATTGCTAATCCCTATTTGCTCATCTGGTGTCCAACACTTAAATACGTAACCTTCAGACAACGGAATTAATTCAATTAACCATCCACTATATGAATCTCGCAATTTTATCCTACTACTCTTTTCCCTACCCATTGATTAGTATTTTCGCTTTTTTTCTATGTACAAATAATAAAGGTATAACCTATGTATATAATTACTGTGCAGAATTTGTGTAGATTTTGTGTAGGCAAAAAAGCACAATAAATTTATGTAATAAATTACGAAATATTAATGTATTCTTATGTTTGTATAAGTTCAAAAAGTATTAGAAAATACTATAGGACTCATATCTGATTTTTGAATAAGATTTCAGATAAAACCCTTAAAAAACAGGTTTTTCAGTTTGAGTATGT